>CAYUYD010000330.1:0-2692 GCA_964449105.1 uncultured Planctomycetaceae bacterium
GTCGTTCCTGGATGACATTCAGGTGGATTTTCTCGTGTCGGCCACTCAGGCGCACTCGGCTACGCGGACGCTGACAGCCCCGAGGATTACATTTTACAACGGTCAAAGGGCATACGTATTTGTCGGTCAGGAGGTGGCGTATGTAGGATCGCTTACGACGGTAGGTGGTGGAGTTGTCGGCGATGTCGTAATTCCGGGGGCGCTCATACCTGTTGTCGCGGTGGAGCGACCCGGTACGACCCTCGAAGTACAAGGGACCATATCAGCCGATCGGCGGTATGTAACAATGACGGTCAGACCTCAGATAAGAGCTCTCGTGTCGCTTCAGATGTTCTCATGGGGCACCAACGAATTCATCCAGCAGCCGATTATAAGCGTACAGCAGCTGGAGTGCACGGTTTCCGTTCCTGACGGCGGGACGTTATTGCTGGGCGGGATGAAGACCGCCGGGGAAGTCGAACGGGAAATGGGCGTGCCTATTCTCTCTAAGATACCGGTACTTAACCGCATAACCACCAATCGTTCTACGGTCCGCGACGATCAGACACTGCTGATTCTGGTCAAGCCCATGATAATTATTCAGCGCGAGTACGAAGAGGCGGCATTCCCGCCATAGGGTCGAAGCGGACATGACTGGATTTTCAACGCCCCGTCCTTTAGAAGGATGGGGCGTTTTTTTAGTATTACAGCGCCACTTGGTGCTGAGCGTATTACAATAGTAAGCAATCAGCCGTCAGCCAAAAGCAAATTCTCCAAGTCCGTGGCTGACTGCTGATGGCCGATGGCTGAAAGCCTTGTTTTATAGGAGAAAAACATGACGGTATCGTCAATAATTCGCGGCTTTTGCATTTGGAGGCGCATAATCTCGATTGCAGTTGTATCGACGGTGGTTTGTATTGCCCTGCCGGCTGAATCTTCGGACCCCGCTACCCAGCCGGCCAGTGAACCGACCGCAACCACCGCTCCGCGGGAAGGGCCTTTGAAGCATCTGGAGATCGACCGGCAAGGCAGGCGGGTTATCGTGGATGCGAAAGTTATGTTGCAGAAAGGCGAAGGTGAAGGCGAAGGCGTGTGCATGTTGGAGTTCCTTATGTGCAGGCCTGGCGCGAAGGATCATGAAACGCTCCTGACTACCGACGCTTTGCCTTCGTCGCTGCATGCGGCCTTGCTGGCGCTGGCTCTTGCGCCTGGCAGACCCGCACAGTGGGTAACTCCGGAGGGGAAAAAGCCCGTCTTCATCTCGCCGGCAGGCGCTGCGCTGCTCATCACCGTGCAGTGGACCGACAAGTCCGGGAAAGTCCGCGAAGTCCCCGCAACCGATTGGATGATGGATGTTGCGACGACGAAGAAGATGCACGAAACGCGATGGATCTTTGTGGGTTCTGATTTCCTCGACGACGGGCGATACTGGGCCGACGTCGAGGGGCTGCACATATCCGTAACCAATTTCGCCTCCAGCGTCATCGACGTGCCGTTCAGGAGCACCTCGGAGGACGCCCTGCGTGAGTTCGCCGTCAATACAACCGTCGTGCCGCCAAAGGGTACGCCGGTGAAATTGATAATCAAGGTCGCCGAGGGCGCCGAGACCGCTCCGGCGGCAAGGATGGCCTTCGACGTTGACGCCTTCGGAAGGATCAAACTGGACGGTAGTCCCGTTGTTCCGGAGGATGTATCCCGGTCGGTCAGGCAATTCCTCTCCCGCCACGCCGACGCTTCTGCGGACGTTCGCATCGACCCGCGGGCGCTGGTCTTTGACCGTGAGCGGCTGCGGGAGATTCTCGAACAGGCCGGACTGACCAGGATAACTTTCACCACCCGCAACCTGCGGGGCGAAATCCTCCCCAGGACGCCCGATCAGGCCGAGAAGGCCCTTGCCTGGTGGAAGCAGCAGTTTTCCCAGGCGGAAGACCTGGTAGTCGATCCCGCCGAGGATGCAGCCGCAACGCTTCAGCACATTAAGCGGCGCGTCAAAGAGGTCGAGGCGCTTTCCGAATTGTGGGCCGACTATGCCGCCGGACTGCAAAAAGCCATGGACCAGCACCTCGCACAGCAGAAAAAGAACGAATCAGACCGGTAGTCTGTCAGTCATAATATAATGAGTCAGGTTACCTTACGAGCCGCGACCGCAAGGGAGCGGTCATTCCGGTTATGAGAGATTTGCAGACCGCTTCCTTGCGGGCGCGGCTCATAGGACTTGACCCATAAAAGTTATGATTGACAAAACACCAAAACCTTCGCGGGAGCGAATCTGTGAACGCCCGAACCGATAATCATGTCGGCGTCGCATCGGTGCTTCGGCGGAACGCCTCTGCGATGCTCATTGCCGCCGGCGCGACGATGACTGTGCAGTTGGGAACGTATTTTGCAGCCTCCGGCGTTATGAATTTACCGGATGCGACTGTTGTAACATTGCTGGTAAGCCTGCTGTGGATTGTCATTACCGCGCCGGTCTTTGCGGCAGCGGGGCGATCGGCATTGGACGGGCTGCTTCGCGGTGGGGCGGTGGTTGATGCCGGCGCGGTGGTCCTGGTCGTTCTCGCTGCAAGCGGTGCCTCGGTCGGGACGGCTGGGGCGATTAAGATATACCTCATTTGGGTCAGCCTGGCGCTGGCGGGATGTTCGCTGGTGCTGCCGGGGCGAAATGCCGCAAACCGGCATGTTATGGCGGCCTTTGCGGTGTTGCTTATGTTGG
>CAYUYD010000331.1:0-2672 GCA_964449105.1 uncultured Planctomycetaceae bacterium
ATTGGGGTCGATCTTGTTTAAAGCAGCAAGGGCCTCGTCGTTGCGACCCAGAGTCTCGTACATTATTCCGAGTTCGTAGTTGTACGAACGGACCTTCGGGTCTATTTCGCCCCAGTTTTTGACCAGCACCGCCAGGCAGTGGGCGTATTCCTTGACGAATTCCGTCCCTGCCTCGGCGGCGGTGATCTTCTTTTCCGTCAGGATGCCCCGAAGGCTGCTTGCGGCGTTGAGCGCGGAATCCTTTGCCCGCAAGTCAAGGGGAAATTTTTCAGCCAGTTGGATGAAGTACCCTGCCGCCTCTTTATTACGCCGCTGCATGTTCCTGATGTGCCCCATGTACCACAGGGCTGAAGCCATACCCGAATCGCCGCCGCGATTGTCGGCCAGCACTTCGGCGAAGATTCCTTCAGCCCTGGTGAAATCCGGCGTTTTCTGTTTCTCTTCGTCCGCCTTAAACCTGGCTTTTGTGAACTCCCTGACGCCGATCAGCACCCTGATTTCGGGCGGGAGGTCTTTCGTGTCGGTTCCTTCGTATTTACCGACGATAATCTCCATAATCTGGTCGCGATAGGCAGGGTACTTCTCGACAAAGTCCAGCAGTATTTTTCGGGATTCTTCGAGCAGTTTCGCGGATTGGGCGGGGGCTTCTTTTTTGACGGTTTCGGCCTGGACTTCCAGCAGGCTGTTCTTCAACAGCATCGCCTGGAGATCCACCACCACTTTCTGCACCGGCAGCGCGCCGGACTGATTGATGAAGTCATCGACGGCTTTTTGCGCCTCGGTGAATTTTTTCTGGTCGATGAGGCAGACGGCCGTTTCGAAATAGACCCTGATACGGATACCGGCGGATGCGTCCTTGTCGGCGGCGCGTTTCAGGAAATCAGAGGCGTTGCCCCATTCGCCCATCATTCGAGCGCACATCCCCGACAGCAGCAGCGAATCGAACTTCACGCCGCTGGAGTTGTCTTCAGCGCCGGCGAACTCGCTCACGTCGGCAATCGCCTGCTGAAGCTGCATGGCGCGCCCGTCGGAGTCGGCAGGAAGGACCATGGCGCGATACATCCGAATCCATGCGCCGCGGTAGCGGACCTCCCGGATAAACATCTCCAGATTTTCGAGCATGCCCGTTATAATTCGCTCATCATCGTCGGCCCATTCGCCGTGCAGCGTCCCCAGTTTGGCGGACAGGCGGTCGAGGAGGCCGATGGCGCTTTTGGTCAGTTTGGCGACAGTTTCGGCGTCGTCCGGCTTGGCCTGAAAATATGACAGACGCTCGATGTACGGGGCGGTCTTGGTGATGCCCTCAACGACGAGGCGGTCCAGCATGAAACGATAGTGCTGAAGTTTGTCCTCGTCGGCGGTGGCCTCGACGGTCGCCTCAATGAGTTTGTCAAGCAGGGAAATTGCCTCATCGAGCAGTTTGTCCCTCCCTGCCTGGTCTTTGGCGTTTGCGGCTTCGGCAATCCTGGCCTGAACCAGAAAGGCTGCACTTTTTGCATCGGCGCCCTTTCCGGACTGGACCAGCGATTCCAGCAGTTCGTTCATCCCTAATGCCCGAAGTCTCTCCGCCAAACGAGCGTCGTCCAGTTTTTCATAGGCGCTCTTTTGCTTCTGCTGACCCCACGCAGACGGAACAGACAGAAAGGCTGCACACAATACCGCTGCCGGGAATATTTTTGTCCATGCCGACTTATTCATAGGTTGCTTTTCGCAAAGAGAAGACAATTATCCGCTCGGTTTGAAGCCGACCTTTTTGTAATCCGCCCGTATTGCCTGATTGAAGGCGTTCACCACGTGGTTCCACCGGACGTTTCCGAGAGGTTTTATGGTTACGGGCACTTCGCTTGGTCCGTCTGCCTTTTCGCCGTGGCGCGGCTTCATTTGCATCAGGTAATTGTATAGTTCTTCGGCGGTTGTCAGGGGCGCGTCGGTATGCTGGACGGTGATAAGCACGCCGAGATCGTCGCTCCCCGCAGCCCGCAGCGTGATGTCAATAGGATCGACGGATATGGTCTTGGGCGGCGGGCCGGAAATATCGGGCAGATTGGCCGCTATCTGCCCCTCATCGGCGCGGAACTGGCAGGCCAGCAGGAAGAACAGCAGCAGCTGGAATACGATGTCGATCATCGGCGTCAGCGGCGGCTGGATCGCAGTCGAGGCGTGCTTCTTCCTGCTTTCGCGCTCCTTGCGTGCGGAGACATAGTGGACTGTCTCGTCGCCGGCTATCTTTTTTTGCGAACGTGCCATGTTTGTCAGCCTTGTGGTTCCCGCATCGCGGTTATGAACATTTTCCCCAGTTCCGCCTGCTGCATTGCCTGGAGAACCGGTTCAATCTGGTCGTAACGAATACTTTTATCAGCCCGCAGTTCGACGACGAACTCCTTGGGGTTTTCGCTGGTCCGCCGGGCCTTATCCAATTCGCGAACGAGTTTGTCAATATTGCCTACCTCAATTTTAGTGCTTCCCATGCTGTATTGCTTGGCCAGGCCTTTTTTCGCGCTGTTTTCGCTGATTTCCTTTTCAGTGAACGGTTCGACGTTCACGACCGCCTTGTTTCCTTCCTGGGGTTTTTTGGCCTGGCTTAAATCCGGCTTGGGGACCTTCATGTTAACGAAGTCCGCCGATGCCATCTGGGTCGTCAGCATGAAGAAGATGAGCAGCTGAAAGACGCA
>CAYUYD010000332.1:0-2668 GCA_964449105.1 uncultured Planctomycetaceae bacterium
GGCTGCTGTCAGCAGGCAGGTAATGAGCGGGTGACGCGTCTGCGCCAGCATCTGCCGGACCCAGGGAGTTTCGTCGTAGGCCGGATCGCCGGTGACGAAAGTAAACGCTTTCACGTCACTTTCCGGACCCTGAATCTGGTGCACCAAACTCAGGAGGAGCGAGGAATCCAGACCGCCGCTCAGGTTGATGCCCACTGGCACGTCAGACCGGAAACGAAAGGCCACGCTCTGCTTGAGCAGGTCCAGGTATTCGTCCATCACGGTCTCGACCGGGCGAGTGTCAGTTCCGGCCACTTTTTCGGACAGGTCGTACCAGCAGGTCAGCGCCAACTTGCCAGCCTGCCAAGTCAAATAGTGACCGGGGAGGACGGACTGTACCCCTTTCCAGAACGTGCGCTCGGAGTGACTGTACAGGCCGTCGGCCAGGTAAGCGGCCCAGGCAACGGGGTCAGGTTCAGGGCCCACGCCCGCCGCGTGCAGGGCTTTGATCTCGCTCGCCAGGAGCAGGTCTCCATCCAGTTTCTGATGGTAGAAGAGCGGTTTGATGCCGAAACGGTCGCGCGCCGCGAACAATCGCTGCTGGCCCTCGTCCCAAAGAATGAAAGCGAACATGCCGATGAAGTGGTCAAGACAGGCTTCCCCCCAGCGCTGGTAGGCGGCCAGGACGACCTCGGAATCGGTCTGGCTTTGGTATGGATAATCGGGCATTTCCGCGCGCAGTTCGAGATAATTATAGATTTCGCCGTTGAAGACGATACGCACCGTACCGGTGGAGTCGACCATTGGCTGGTGCCCCGCGGCGGACAGGTCAAGGATGCTGAGACGATTGTGTCCCAGCCCGACCGTCCCGGCGGGGTTAACGTAAGAACCGGTGTCATCCGGGCCGCGATGGGACTGCGCGGTAATCATCTTTTCGAGATGACTCCGCGTCCAGTTTTGCCCGGCCAGGCCAGAAATGCCACACATAGAATCTCGCTTCCTCGCAAAGTTACTTGGTGAAGACGTATCTTTGTTCACCGACGCCATATTTCATTTCAGCGTAGGGAACCTGATTGTGGATTTGTTCGGCGCGGTCAAAATCGGCGCCGCGGCGAAGTTTACGGATGTCTTTCGCTCCGGCTTCGGCCAGGCGGGTCTCGATTTCCTGCTCGGTCAGTCGGATGTTGATGGGGACCATGATGTGGTCGAGGATGTAAAAGATGCGGTTGGTGGGGACGCTCAGGATGCGCAGACTGGCGCGCGCCAGCGACTTGTCAATCGGGACTATCAGGACACGCAGGATTTCGATGATGTCCCAGAAATAGCCGCCGGGATTTTCAATCAGATACAACCAGCCGAACCCGCCGGGTTTCAGCACACGCACCATCTCATGGATACCCTTCTTCCAGTCGCGGGTATGGTGCAGTACGCCGTTCGAGAAGACGCAGTCGAAGGAATTGTCCGGGAGGGGAATGTCGAGCGCGTCGCCCATATCAAACTTGACGTTCGGGAATTTGCCCGCCGTCCGTTCGCGAGCGGTTTGGATGCCGATTTCGGAGAAGTCGAGACCGGTCACGCTTTTGGCGCCCAGTTTGGCCCAGGCCGCGGAATAACGTCCGCCGCCGCAACCGGCGTCGAGCACGTCCCAGTTGCGGACCTGGTTGAGGTCAATGCCATTTCGGCTCAGGCGCGTGCGAAGCAGATTGGCTGCCTCTTCAAAATAATGCTCGTCATCGAAGGCTTTGAACAGCTTGCCGTAGTGGTCGCTGGTCTCGGCTTCTTTTGCTTCGATGGAATCGAGCACCCCGTGCAAGGACTCTGCCGCGCCGAGAAATTTCGCGTCCAGGTGTTTCGCCGCCGCGAACAGGGTGGTGAGTTCATCCATCGTTTTATTGATGACCGGTGTCGGGTCCGCGCTGGTTTTGAAGGCTGCTTCCGTGCAGACAAAAAGATAATGAGTCGCCCAGGTCTTGAGAATTGCGCTGTAATTGCTCTCATCCATAGACAGGGCCATCTCAATAAAATTCAGGCCAGCCGCCGAGAGCGGTCCTTCTTTCAGACAGGGAGCAATGGCAAAGATTTCTTCTCGTTTCATAATTCCTCGTTTTCTCGGTCAGATCAACTAACCGTTTTTCGTCCTGGACAGGAGCATAAGTTCAGCCAGTTTCAAGTCCAATTCGCTATCCACATTGATCGAACGTTCGGGCGGCATCACGTACGGACGGATGACCTCGCCCCAGATGGAATTGCGCTCCATCAGCACATCGCGGCGGGTGAGATAAATCGCGCCGTTGCGGACGTAGGCGGGCGGCCGGGCATCCTGGCGGCGGGCGCCTTCCTTTTCCGCGAACGATTCCGAGAAAGGCAACAACTGGTCGTTCTCGATGCGTTTGATAACCAAAGGATGCGTTGCAACCTGCACCACACTGATGACCGAGTCGCAGCCTCCGGCGTGAGCCAGGTCCAACGCGGCAAGGATGTCCTCGCTCGTGCGGCATGGACTGGTGGGCTGGAGGAGCAGAATCCAGTCCAGGCGGACTTTATCCTGCTCTTCCACAAAGCGGACCGCGTGCTGCAAGACCGGCAGGGTCGGGGTCTTGTCCTCGGCCAGTTCGGGCGGACGCATGAACGGCACCTCCGCCCCATATTGCCGGGAGACTTCCGCAATTTCAGGGTCATCGGTGCTGAC
>CAYUYD010000333.1:0-2666 GCA_964449105.1 uncultured Planctomycetaceae bacterium
GCCTTTTGGGCCTTGTATCGGCTTATACCGGCTGCCTCGTCGAAGACCGTCCGACGGTCGGCCGACGATGCCTGAAGGAACGCCTCGACCCTTCCCTGCTCGATGAGGCTGTAGCCGCCGACGCCGGTGTCCATGAACATTTCGCGGATGTCTTTGAGGCGTGCGACCTTGTTATTGAGCAGGTATTCGCTTTCGCCGCTGCGGTAGAGTTTTCGGGCGACGGTGATGGTGTGCTCTTCGGACTTGGGAGTCGGCGCCTCGTCGGTATTTTCGGCAGGGATGTATAACCCGTTCTGCGGGTCCGGTCCGTCAGGCCAATCGGTCGCACACGTGAAAATGAGCGTAACTTCGGCGTATCCGCTCGAGCGCCGCTGTGCGGTTCCGCTGAAAATGACGTCCAGCATCCCCCCGCCGCGGAGGCTCTTGGCCGATTGCTCACCGAGAACCCACTTGAACGCATCGACGAGGTTGCTCTTTCCGCACCCATTGGGGCCTACGACGCAGGTTACGCCGTCGTGAAACTCAAAAGTGGTCTTGTTGGGAAAACTCTTGAATCCGAATAATGTCAGGGCCTTCAACTTCATCGGCAACATCCTTCCATGGTGTTCGACCTGATAATATCAGTACCCGTCCGTAGATAACTGTTCACCTATTTGCAATGGTTGCAGGTCTCCGGCATTAGGCATTCGGCATTTGGCATTAGTGGTCGAGGGTTGTTGTGCGTCTTGCCTTCATAATTCCAACATTTTTTGAATCGTGAAATTAAACAGAAAAAACCTTCGTGAACCCAATGCCACCAATGCCAAATGCCCAATGCCGAGTGCCTGGAAGTTTCTCGTGAGATTCGGTCTTTTTCTGAAGCATACGGCTGAACTCTTACCATAGGTATTATTAATCTTCCGGTTTGTCGCTCCTGCCGACGGCAGGGACTGAAGTATAGATTCTCTGCATGGCGTCGCTGCGCTGAAGGACGAATTTGGCGGGTATGTGATCGCCCTTGCAAAGTCCGTAGAGCACGCCGACGACCTGCGAATAAGTCAATCCCATCCCTTCGATACTCCCGTCCGCCCCGCGGATCGGACGCGACCCTAAAGTCCTGATAAACTCATCCACCCGCGGGTCAACATAAAACGGATCGCTCTGACGCTGCGAGCCGGGAATCTTGCGATATATCATGACTTTCTTGTCGGTATGCGAGGCGTCTATTGTAACCAGTTCGTCGTCAGGGCAGTAAAACACCGGGCGATTCAGGGGCATTGCCTTCCCGAACAGGACTATCCTGGGCTGGCCTGAAACCGTTGCGTAAATTGCGTAATCCCCCTCCGTCTCAACCTCGTCCACCACGAACTGCTCCGATATGTCCCACCGACGGATCACGTCCCGTGAACCATGCTTCACAAGTGCCTCGTAAGCCGAAACTTTCAATAGTTCGTTTTTGCTTGAGAGCATCCGCTTGAGCGTTTCCAGGCCCTGGGAAGACCAACTCGCCCTGCCGATTTCCTCCAAAGCCGGTATCTGAAACGGCGAATTGGCGCGATTTGCGATGCTGGTCATCACGTCAACAGCCATTGTGTCATTGAGTCTCATACCGGTCCTGGTCGAGTAAAAGGCTGCCGCAGGGTCGGACGATGTGTACAGTTCACGGATAATCGGAAGTACCTGCCGACCGGCCGACTCCCATACCAAGGCGATGTCCTCGTGCCTGGCCGTCGGAAGCAGAATGTCCTGCGTCAGCCGGCGGGTGTATCTTTCTTCCCCGCCCGTCGGACCTGAAACATAGACGTGCATCACCAAATTGAGAAAATGAACGTAATCGTCGCGGTATGAGCGTGGAATCTGCAATTCGATTATCGAGGGCGTCTTGGCAACGGCGACACGCTGCCCCTCGCCGAATCGCTCGTTAAGCCGGCGCTCTATCAGGCGCGACATGCGGTAGTCAGGTCGGCGAAGTTCCAGACGCACCGGCCTGGACGTAACCACTACACCGCCGTTGGGAATACGCCCGGCGCGAAGACCGGCCTGGGCACCCTCTTTGGCGCGATCAATGAACGGATTGACGAATACAGCACCGCGACTGGCGGCCAGGGTCTTGGTCTGCGCCATGCTTCCGACGGACGTAATCATGGACATATTCATATCGGTGGTCATCAGGAGTCCACCGCCCAGGCTTGTCGTCTGCGTTCTCGGAAGGGCCTCGACGCGAACGTCAAACCGTGTTCCGACAGGCGCAGCCGGTGGAATAAACCCGCTGACAGTCACGACGGCGGTATCCTTGTCGGCTAGTATCTGCGCAGGCGTAACGTGCCCCGTGCCGGCCAGGTGAGAGCCGACCTCGTGTTTGCTCATCTGCTGAATCAGGTAATCTCGCAGGTGGCTGGGAACCTCGGATGAACCGGCGTCGCCAAGCCCTATAACCACGCCGGAACCACTGACCTGCATCGCGTTGCCGCCAACCAGGTCGGCATACCCGGCAACCGTCTCGGAGATACCGGACGGGGTGGCGAAAGCCTGCATCGACTGTGTTGTCGGTTGAATCTGACGGTTATTGCAGCCTGCCGAGATGACAAGCACGCCGCTCAGGATTATGACCGTATGTAACCCTCTGTTTCGCATGATTGCCTCGACGGTTTCAACAGGCCGATAGAAATAATTATCGGACCTTGTTC
>CAYUYD010000334.1:0-2645 GCA_964449105.1 uncultured Planctomycetaceae bacterium
AGGCACCAAGACATAGCTAAAGCAACTGATATCATAGGGCCCGTACTGTCTAGCCACGCGCTTCAGATTTATGATACTGTCCGGAAATGGGCGCGAGAAGGTGAGAATCCTTTCAATGAGCAAACGCGGTTTGGGCGAAACTATTTGGCGATATTGGTTGAGAGCATATTTGCCGATATTTAGCGACAGTTCAGACGTATCGTTCAACACGATTGACACTCTGAAGGGTTTTTGGGCTGGCCAAGTGCCGATCTCAACCATCCGACCTAATGCCACATTGAGCATGTCGGCGATTGCCAACGTGGCCACGGCCGGCCCGGAACCGATATCGACAACATGCAATCGTCCAGATTCCATTGCGTGCAAAAAGTCGTCGCTGGATACGTGTTCCAAGAGACTGTCTTGGATTTGGAAAAAGTGACGTGCAAAGAGTGCGTCGAGGAATGCTCGCATTCCCTTTTGTGTCGTTGGATATCCGCGTTCCTGCTCTGGGACTGACCCACGCGGCAACCGTTTTATTATCTTTTGGATTACTGCTTTGATCCCTTCCCGCATGGTCCAGATTCCATCGGGAGCCAATTGCTCTATCAGGCGTTCCTTCAAGTCAGTTGCCATTGTTCTGGTTCCTCCCGTCGTTTTTCTCGTAGGCGTCCACACTCGCTTCGATTTTTCCGTAATCCAGTGATAGTGGCAGGAATATCATTGTTGCGGCAAGGTCTGGAGCAGCTTCTCATCCTTGCGTCTCGACCACCAAGCTGACGCAAGGGCGATGACGACGGCGGCGAGGAATGCACCGAGTCCGGCTGCGGTGTCATTACTGATATTTTCCACGCCGGCCTTGGCTGATAGAGCGGCTGCGGCCCAGAGTATCCCGCGCGCCAGAGTTCCGCCGAGCAGTTTGATTGCTTCTTTCTTATCCACGATTACAAGTCTCCAAAAAAGTTTCCACGCGGTAAGCGAGTTAAAGCCCCACCCCCGCCAGCGCGATTGCCAGCAATATCCTGAGCAGGACGGCCAAGGCGTTTCGCTGCACCTCCAGCCGAGCGGCGTTTCGGACGTTCTCCGACTGCCACGCCGCATTAAGTGTCGTCCATTCGTCCAGAAGCGAGGCGTTATCCATTTTTTCCAGGATGGCCTTGTATGCGCCCTCGATGTCGCCCTTAATCAGGCGGTCGATAAACGCCTTTACGCCCTCTGCGCCCATAGTAATCAGGGCCGGGCCGTACTCATCCGCCCACGGCTGCAATTCGGCGGGAAGTTTGGATTTCAGTTCGTCTATGGTCACTTTTCACCGGCCTTTCCATCACGGGCATCTTTGAACTTCTGCCATGTTTCGGCCTGTTTATTCAGGGCGGCGGTCTTTTCGGCCTCCGACAACTCACCCATCGTCGCACGGGCGGCTGTTTCGGCCGACAGGGCGCAGGTCTTGTCCAGCAGTTGCGAATACTCGGCGTTCATAATGACGCCGCCACAGCCGGCGACGAAAGGCAGGACGACCAGCGCAGTCACAAGGCACAGCGCCAACAAACGGTTACTTTTTGCGGCCATTTCGAATCTCCTCTCTAAGGTCCGTCAAAGCCTGGCGGACGAAATGTTGCGTTTCGGTGAATCGGGTTACAGCGGCGGTGTTATGCTCGACTACCTCGATGAGTTTTCCGAGCCGCTGCTCGTCGCGGACAATCCGGCGGTGGGCGTCGGTGAGTTGTTCTTCCCTCATCCTGCTGCTTCGGCGCTCCCACAGCCACATCCCTCCCATGAGTCCGGCCACGCCGAAACTCGCCAGATCGCCGATTACGTTCGGATAAAGCATCGTTCTTGCTCCTTTTTCAATTTCTGTTTCAGTTTGGCGGCGTGTCGAGGTCGAACTCGACGGTCAGTTCGCCTGAGATGCCGATGGTTTCGTATCCGGTATTGCTTCTGCGGACGAGAAAGTTCTGCTCGGACCCGTCGATCATCGCCTGAACGGCGGCAACGAGCGCGGCGTTCGACAATTGTCCGGCGACATTGGCCGTCAGGCTCATCGAACCGATGTAGGTCGCATCGCCCGCGCCGGAGCCGCCGGGGGTTGTCCATGCGCCCGATGCGCTCGGGTCGTACTGGTTCCACGTCGGAGGATCGCCGGTAAAATCAATCGTTCGGAGGCAGTGATATATCTCCACGTTACAGGTCGTATCGACGGTCAGTTCGATTTTCGTAGTGGCCCGCGCGGTAACATTCGTCAGTCCCATCGGGGGCGAATCGGCGGTTCGGGCGCGGACGAACCCGATGCTCCGCAGTTCGTTCACGCCGTTGTTGGCTATCGAAGAACCTATCCACGGCGTGTCCGGCAGGAGCGAGAAAATCCCGCATGAGAAATATATCGGCAGTCGCCACCGGCCTCGTCGGACCCATTCGACCGCCTGGCGGAGTTCGTTGAAGTGGACGGCGCGGACGGCGGTCTGCCCGCCGGTTAGCGTCGGGTCGGTCCAGTCGCCGACGGCGTTGAGTTTATCAGGCAGTGCGACCTGTCCTGCGCCCGCGTTCGATGCCACAAGTATCTTGTTTTCATCGGCGTCGGCGACCGGCCAGAGCCAGTCCATCCCCGCCGGTGAAGCGGGGTTTCCGCCAAGCCCGCCGACGGCGGGGGACAGTAAGTCGTTTGTAAC
>CAYUYD010000335.1:0-2632 GCA_964449105.1 uncultured Planctomycetaceae bacterium
CTATAGATTTTATGAATCATGATTCTGCCCGCTAAACATCTTTCACAAGACCGAGCCCTTCTCACGGTTGGCGCTCATGTCTTGAAGCACCTTGACCGGCCAAAGACGGTTTCGGCGGTTTGGGAAGAACTTTGGCGCGGAAGCGATACGAATTCCGAAACGTTCTCAAGCCTGACTTACGACTGGTTCGTTCTTGCTCTTGACCTGCTCTTTGCTGTCGGAGCCATACAACTGAAAGAGGGTCTCTTGACCCGTCAATCGTCATGATTCATAAAATCTATAGTTCACTTCCGACCTTCAAAAACCTCGTTTTCAAACCGGGGCTAAACGTGTTGCTTGCCCAGAAAGCGGACGGGGCGACCAGCAGGCAGACCAGAAATCGGGCAGGAAAGACGAGCTTGATTGAAACGGTCCATTTCCTGATGGGAGCTAAGGTGGACGAGAAAACGCCATTTTTATCGAAGGCATTGGAGGGGTCCTCATTCGGTATGGACATCGACGTTGGAGGCCAGCGTGTGGCCGTGGCACGTGTGAACCAAAAACGGGCCAAGGTTAGCGTTGATGGTTCGACAATCTCAAGCGAAGAGTGGCGGAGCCGTCTGGGCGCGGCATTCTTTGGCCTTCCAGATACAAGCATCGATCAGGGGAAGGTCCCGAGTTTTCGATCACTGTTTTCCTATTTTGTTCGCCGACAAGTCAGTCTGGCTTTTTCCACCCCGGAGAAGCAAGCGTCCATGCAAGGCTTAGGCGACTACCAGATGGCTCTTATGTTCTTGATGGGGTTGGACTGGCAGATCGCAGCCGACTGGCAGATAGTCCGGGATAGGGAGAAGGCACTGGATGAGTTGAAAAAGGCCGCAGGAGCGGGAGCCTTTGGGAGCATCATCGGGAAGGCCGCCGATCTCCGGACACAACTCGCAGTGGAGGATGATCGCCTTAAGAGACTCCAGGGCGAGGTGGGGCAGTTCCGTGTGCTTCCCCAGTATGGCGACATGGAAGCCGAGGCATCGCAGCTCACCCGCGATCTGAACGATCTGGCCAATGGAAACACCATTGATATTTCAACGGATCACGACCTCGAGTTGGCGATCCAATCAGAAGAGGCCCCTTCACTGGCCGATTTGCAGGACATATATCAGGAAGCCGGAGTGGTTCTTCCAAGCGTCGTCCAGAAGCGATATGATGACGTGCGAAGCTTTCACGAGTCCGTTATCCGCAACCGGCGGCACTACTTGGCTGGGGAACTCGAGGCGGCGAAGTCCCGCATAGAGGCCCGCAATCAGCAGAAAGCCCGGCTGGAAATACGCAGGGCCGAGATCATGGGAATTCTTAAGAGCCACGGCGCGCTCGATCAATTCGCCAGGCTCCAAGGCGAGGTAGGCCGTCGTGAAGCAGAGGTTGAATCACTGCGTCAACGGTTCGATGCCGCAGAAAAACTTGAGGGCACAAAGAACGAGTTGGAGATCGAACGCAACCGTCTCACCCTGCGCCTCCGGCGCGATTTTGCAGAGCAGAAAGAGCGACTTTCAGAGGCCATCCTGGCCTTCGAGGAAGCCTCCAAGTGGCTCTATGAATCGGCTGGCAGTATGCAGATCGAGGAGACTTCAAACGGACCTGCCTTCAAGTTTCCGATGCAAGGATCTCGCAGTAAGGGCATCAAGAACATGCAGATTTACTGCTTTGACATGATGCTCATGCGCGTGTGTGCAAAACGCGGTTTCGGCCCCGGATTCTTGATTCACGACAGCCATCTGTTCGACGGAGTTGATGGGCGACAAGTCATCAGCGCTTTGAAAGTCGGTGCCGAAACGGCCAAGGAATTCGGCTTCCAATATATCGTCACCATGAATGAAGACGACGCGTTCAAGGAGAAGGAAGACGGCTTCGATTTGAACGATTATGTGCTTCCGATTCGGCTGACAGACGCCACCGAAGACGGTGGGTTGTTTGGTACTCGATTCGACTGAGACTCGTGTCTTCCGATCCGCGATGGTTTTGTTCCGCAGGCCACGCTTCGCGGTCCATCGCCGTGGCAAGCCCGGCCCTATCACGGGGCCGACCAGATATCCTTACCCTTCTCGTCGCGCAGGCCCAGCCCCGGCCCGTCCTTGTCCACGACCATCCCGGCGCGGATATTGACGTTCTCGTCGAACAGGAGCAGCCTCGGCCCGTCCTTGTCCTCTAACAGAAAGGCGCGGATCATGCCGTTCTCGTCGAACAGGTGCAGCCCCGGCCCGTCCTTGCCCACGTCCAGCCCGACGCGGATCATGCCGTTCTCGCCGGTTAGGCCCAGCCTCGGCCCGTCCTTGCACACGTACAGCATGGCGCGAGTCTTACCGTTCTCGTCCACGATTCTAACCTCGCGTGTCTCGACACATGTCGCCAACTCGGCCCGCAGCTTCGCCAACTCCCGCTCCAGTTTCTCAAGTCGTTCTTCTGTGGTCATTTTCGGTTCCTTTCCCCCGTAAAGTCCATTAGCGTCCCGCCCGATACATGGATCGGTTCGGGAATCAGTTTAACATCCGGCAGGCGGGAAGTAAAAGAACAAGGTGTATCCGAAGCCGGGACTTCCCGCGAATTGGTGGGTGCCATGCCTTCACGCGAAGCGAAGCGCAGCGTGTAGGCATGTTTA
>CAYUYD010000336.1:0-2596 GCA_964449105.1 uncultured Planctomycetaceae bacterium
CGTTTAGAGAGGGAAACGGGCAACTCAGGAAAAGGTGGGCTGAAAGTGCACCCTGTATGCCATTTCAGGACCGAGTTTAGGGACTGGTCGGTCCATGTTTTTCCACCATCCAGCGTTTGCGCGGCTTTCATTCGGCCGATTGAACCGATGAAGAGAATCCGCTCGTTGTCGGCCACGGCCACGCCGCGAGGCAGGCTCATCATGCCTCTGGAACCGGCCTGGCTCAACCGGGCGGTGACCGGTTCAGTCTGGATTATCGGTCCACGCTTGCGCTCGCCCGGTGCCGGCCGACCGACAAGAGGTGCGTCCCGGACAGGCAACACGGAGGGAACAGGAAGTGGCTCGGGGTCCATCAGGACTTGCAGTTTCGAATTGTCCGTGGCTCCGGGAGCGAGCAGTCGTATGTTGTCAACCAACACGGTTGTCTCTTTTGATGCCTGGTGAACAACAAGGCGGATGTTGGCCATCTTTGACGGGTCGAGTAGCCGGGCTTTGAGTGACGGTCCGGAGGCATTCGCGGCGGGGGCCAAGTCGCGCAGCCCGGCGGCCTGGGCCAGATCCAATTCCAGGGTCACCCATGTGCTTGAAGGCACCCGGTACATACGTGTCAGATGAGGCGCGACCATCTCGTCCTCAATCATGAGCTGAATGGTGATCGCGCAAGCCGTGCTCTTGACGTCCATCTGTAACCGATCATGTCCGGACCAGTCGAAAGGCATCATGGTCCTGAAAGCGCCGTGGGTGTTGAACGCGGTGCCTTGCATGTAGAGCACTTCCTCAGGCGACTTGCCGGAGGCCAGGTACCACCCCACTTTCTTGGCATCGAAGTGCGTATAATATGCCCATTGCCCCTCGGTAGCGTCGCCCTTGCGGATGCCCCTGGAGAACGTACTTGTGCCGACCTTCTTATTTGCCAGGGTCTTCTTGGTGACGAGTGTGCCGTCCTTTTCGACGTAGCCCCATTTCAAGGCTTCATTCTTTTCGAAGCCCGTGAGCCGCTTGACCTCGTCCCCCGCCATGGCGGCCTGGCTAAGAAGAACAACGCAGAACATAGTGATCGTTGCAGTGCGCATAATCTTTCCATCCTTCCGGTTATCCAGCCACCGTGATGCCGTCCCGGTAAATCACCTTTCCGGGGATGGACTTACGCACGGCTCGGCCACAACCATTTTCAATGCGATCTTCCAGGAGACGCACGCCGGCCCGCCCGAGTTCTCTGAAATCCACGGCTCCGACAAATGCCGGCGCTCGCGCCACGGACGGATATAGAGGCTGCAAAAAGCCCAAGTAGGCGAGGAGAAAATGCTCTCCCGCCTCCACGGGCCTGCATCCCGTTTGGCCGGCTTCTTTCTCCAGCTCAAGCAACCATTGGTTCGCGACGAATTCGTCCATACAGACAACGGTGGGACGAGACCCGGAGCGTTTGAGCGCTTTCCGAAACGGCTCAAGATCAAGCCGGAGATTCTCACACCTGCCGAGATAAATCAGGTCCTCGGGCCCCGCAGGGCGTCCGGCAGACGCGAGAACCGCTTCGAAAACCGCTCGGCGCTCAACGATCGACGGGTCGTAGTTTTTGGCGCGGGCGATATCCACCAGGAATATTCTGTCGGGGTTTTCCGCCACAACGCGCTCGCACAGCGCACGCATGATGCTCTGGTTATCGATCATCACACAGTCCAGTCCCAGCGTCGTTGTCTCGGTATCGACGACAACGACCGGAAGCCCCGTATTTCGCAGCCGCAGGCAATCATGGTCGTCATAAATTCCCAATGCGACAAAGCCGGCCAGCTGCTCGCAAAACTGCGCCAGCTCCTCATTCTTTTCCAACGCCCCCTTATGTCTCCAATTGTGCAGGTAAAGCAAGTTATGCTGCAAAGTCGTCGCCTCTTCTGCCACGCCTTCATACAACAAACGATAGAATGGGTTGTCCTCTTTCGTGTAGGTCGTGTAATTCAAGACGGTGCAGACCGTTGTTGATTCCGGTGCCGGCACGGGTGGCTCCTGAGTGAGAAACGTGCCTTTAGCGGGAATGGCATAGCACAATCCGGCGTCCGCCAGGTGTTTGAAGGATTGCACCAGGACGGCCTTGTCTACGCCGTAGCGCTTTGCCAGGACGCGGACAGATGGTAAACGGGCATCAGCCTGCAGATGCTGTGCTCGTGCTTCCTCCAGAATCCTTCTGGATATGGACAAGTAGTCCGTCTTGGGCGAAGAGCTCCTTCCGGAACGATGGACATTCATCATGGTGTCACCCTTCTTACGTCATGCTCCAGGTTGACGAGTGATCATGTGTTTGGATACTTCCGCTGCCATTTCAAAGAGCGCGTCAAGCCGTTTCTGCCAGGTTGCCGCATACCAGATCCATTGAAGATCTCCGCTCCAGGGAATTCCGTAGAACTCAACAACCCGACCCATGGACCGGGTACGCTCATCCAGCAGATCCTGACATCGCTTGGTCAGAGCAGGATCCAGTTTTGCCTTGAGCGTGTCGTCGATCAGAATCTTCTCAAGAAACACTCTAGCTTCAGCTTCCTGTATGCCTTCCCGGAGCATTTCGAACCGGACCGTGGAGACAACGCCGTTCTTTCCGGCCCTC
>CAYUYD010000337.1:0-2574 GCA_964449105.1 uncultured Planctomycetaceae bacterium
CAACTGGTCGATCTTGCCGACGAAATAGCCTACACGTCAGCCGACCTTTCAGACGCCCTTTCCGCCGGGTGGATAACTCCGGAGCAACTTTCCGGCCTGGAACTGTGGCGTCAGGCGTGGGAAAAGGCAGAGGGAAAAATGCCGGCAGCGAGGGAGATTCACAAACGCATCTCCGCCTGCCGGGATGTAATGGGCATCCTCACCGACGATGTCCTGGCTGAGACCGCCCGTCGGCTTGACCAATTGGCCCCTGCCTGCTCCGCCGATGTGCAACAAAATCCGCATCGCTGTGCAGCCTTCAGCGACGAGACATCGGGGCGGCTGGAACAATTGCAGCAATTCCTGCTGGAAAACGTGTACCGGCACCCCGAAGCACTGCGCCGTCACGCCGAGGCGGAGGGGATTATTACGGAACTCTTTCAGTCCTATCTGACCGACCCTGCCTTGCTGCCGAAGCGTTATATCAGCCGGATTGACGCCGACGGACTTCACCGCGTAATATGCGACTACATCGCCGGCATGACCGACCGGTTCTGCCGGGAAGAGCATCAGAAGATAAGGCGCAGGGCGTAGGTGGCGAGGGTTTTGCGAACAAAAAACGTGGCGCCCCGATAACATCGGGACGCCACGCGAAACTGCTCTGTAATTATCTCGCCCGGTTATTCGGATTTTTCCTCGCCGGTTTCGTCTTTGTCGGCGGGTTCTTCGTCGGTATCGGCTGACGGCGTTTCGGCAGGGAAAGCCTCTTCTTCGATGGTCTCTTCGACGTACACGTCGTCCAGGTCGGTCGCGTCGATCTTCCGCCGAAGGAGGTAGTAAATGTTCGTGGCGGCCGAGAAGAAGAAACATATCCCGAACGCCGCCACCGCGCCGATAACGAGGTACACCCACCCGCCAAGGATGATTGAAGCACCGCTTTCGGATTTGGTCATCGCCTCGAACTGCCACGGGCCATGGAAGGATTCGAACGTAGGCTTGGCCCACATGACGTCCAGTTTCCCGGCGCCTGCGGCATACTCCTCCCGCCCGGCGGCGCCCATCAGCCAACCTACCCAGAAATGCACCGTCAGCAGCGTAATAAACGCGAACAGCCTGACAAACAGGTAGCAGATAGCCCCATAAATCGCCGCTACCAGCCAGTACAGTCCGTATCGGAACGGGCGGGTAAAGGTGTAACTGAATGACCGGCTGATGGCGTCGAAGGAGTCGGAGCCTTCAACGGCGATTGTAGGCCACATCAACGGCGCCCCGCCGATAAGCCCGACTATCAGGAACGCGATCACCACCCCAAGTATCAGCGCCAGGAAGAACAGTCCGGCCACGACCCATTCGCCGACGACTGGAATCGTTCCGAACAGCCCGCCCAGCGCCAGCAGCGCTCCAAGCAGGGCGATTATGCCCAGCGGAAGCAGCGGAGCGGTGAAGAAACCGACGAACTTCGACAGCGAGAACGACAAAGCCGTCCTTATGGAAATCTTTTCCTCACGGGCTGCGTGCAGCGCGGCTATGCGGCAAATCGCTCCGCCAAGCACCGACCAGACCGCCAGGGCAACGACAATGTAAATCAGCGAATAAACCGGATACGTAGAGACCATCCACCACAGGCCCCAGGACATCAGCGCAGCCCACGCCAGCAGACCGTAACCTTCGGTGTCGTTCGTGGAGGCGTCGAACGGCGTGCTGTTCGGTACTGCCTGGGCGCTAAGCGCCGACGGCGTCATCGAACCGCGCTGATTCAAAAGGTTGGAGATACCTGTGGCCAGGTTGCCACGACGCACCGCGCCGACGGCGCTGGAGACACACCGGCCCTGCCAGTCCATAAAACCCGCGAAGATTCCGCTGCCCTTTAACTTTTCCAGGTTGTTCACCCCGGTGGCGTATGCCTGAAGTGCAGCCCTTTTTGCTTCCAGGCGGACCTTTTCAGCAGCAATCAATTCCTTTTCTCGTTTTTTCTTTTCGGCAATGGGGTCGATGCGTTCTTTTTTATCCTTCGTAAAAGCATCATTGGCGGCGGTCAGCGACTTCTCATATGAAAGGTCAATCGCCTTGCCGACCTTCTTCAGACTATCGCCGAATTCGTTCTTGGCCAGTTTGGATGCGTCCTCTGTGGTCGTGTCCGTCATGCGGGTCAGCATATCCGCCAGACTTGAAACGCGAGTTTCTTCAAGCCACTTCTGCTTGTCTTCGAGAAACGCGGTCCGGCTGGGGGATGTCCAGGCGGACCATGCTTCGCCGGACATGACCACCGACGAATCGCTCACGCCCGACCAGACCTTGTCCATCGCCACGCCCAGCGCGCAGGTAAGAATAATCGCAAGCAGCGCGAGAATAATCTTGCTGGGATGGATGGCCATCTTGAAGGACTTGAGTATGTGCGAAAAACTGAAGACCTCGTTCCAGCTTACGCTCCTGACGACATGCTGTTCATCCGCCATGACTGTTCCTTTCAATAAGTTCCATTCCCCCGCCGGCGTGGATTATAGCCCACATCCCGCACAGTTCAACGAATTTTCCATAATATTAGCAGGGATACAGCGGCTGTGTTTGATTTCAAGCGTTTTTTTCCGGCTGTGG
>CAYUYD010000338.1:0-2541 GCA_964449105.1 uncultured Planctomycetaceae bacterium
GACGGTACTATAATTCCTTTGATACCCTCTATAAACAGGAGAGCAGACATATGAGAAATCGAAAACGAGTGTATGGTTTTGGTTTGTTAATCGCTTCTGTTTGCTTGCTTGCAATTCTCGCCTGTGATGGAAAATCACAAGAACAGGCCGATGGCGACTCCACCAAACCTGCCCGGATACTTCCCGATGATTTGGTCTATCAGGGGGCGTTTCGCCTTCCGGACGGGCCGGAGGAGCACGCCTGGGGCTGGAGCGGGCAGGGCTTGGCATATTATCCGGATGGTGATCCAAAGGGTCCGAGCGATGGCTGCCCCGGCTCGCTTTTCGGGACAGGGCACAACTGGAATACATGGGTTTCAGAGGTCAATATCCCCAAGCCGGTGATATCTCAAGCGAAAAACCTCAGGGAATTGAACACAGCAAAGACACTTCAGAAATTTGCCGACATTCGCGGGACATTATTCGAGGGGCGGGACCTCGAACAACCCAGAGTGGGGCTGGCGTATCTCCCCGCCCAGGGCAAACAGACCAGCGGCAAGCTGTATTTCTGCTGGGCGGCTCATATGGGGCAGGAAAATATGTCGCCGGCGCACGGATGGTGCGAGCTGAATCTTGCCAAGCCCGGCTCGGTCGGCCTTTGGAATGTCGCGGGACTAAGCCAATACTTGACCTGTGATTACATCGCGCCGATACCAGCCGACTGGGCAAAGCAGAACACGCCGGGGATGCGACTGGCAACCGGACGCATGCGCGACGGAGGGCAGGTGTCTCAAGGGCCGACGCTGATTGCTTTTGGCCCGTGGAACGAGGGAAACCCGCCCAAACCCGGGGCCGAACTCAAGGGCACCGTTCTGCTGAAATATTCTGCCATTACCGACGAAGAGCAGCACAATATGAAAGGTTATCATCACTCGGACGATTGGTCCGGTGTAGCCTGGCTGACATCGGGTAAGCGGTCGGCGGTGGTCTTCGTCGGTACAAAAGGGGAAGGCAAGTGCTGGTACGGTTTTGCCAACGGTGTGGTCTGGCCGGAAGGTGGCCCCTATCCGCCCGTACCGCCTCATCCGAACGACCAGCGTGGCTGGTGGTCAACCAATTTCGCAGCGCAGATATTGCTCTATGACCCTGCCGATCTCGCTGCCGTCGCCAAAGGCAATGCCAAACCGCATAAGCCTCAGCCATACGCGGTTATGGATATAAGCAAACTTTTGTTCAAATCCCGACCTCGCGCTCAGCACCGCCTGGGTGCAGCGGCGTTCGACCCGGCTAGCGGACTGCTATATGTCATCGAACTTCGAGGCGATGAAGATAAGTCTCTTATCCACGTCTGGAAGCTCAAGGATATTGCAAAATAGGGGAATACATATTTCAGCGGATCGGCCTGACTAACTACGCCACATGGACGACAACTTCATCCTTCAAACGTCCCCCAAGTCTGTCGCGGGCGAGTTTGGACCACATGTTAGCCCACGGCGGAAGCCGTGGGGAGGAAATCGCCACAAGCGAACAAGCCCCTTCAGGGGCGGCACAAGTCATTGTTGAACGAGATGTTTCGCCCCTGAAGGAGCTGGCTTGGTTATTGGTCTTTCTTGCCCCACGGCTGCCGCCGTGGGCTAACATGTCCTGTTTTCCGGTTTCGGTTCATCAGAATCCTAACACATCAAAGCAACATTGTGGTATTTAAACATGCGGCAGAAATTCCTATAATCCTATAATGTCGTATGAAAGGAAAAGGCCATGAAATTGATTCTTTCCATAGCAATGTTGGCTGTGTCGATTGCGGCGGCGCAGAACGCCCTGCCGGCTACGACCACAACCGCGCCGAGCGTCGATGTAAAATCGGTCCCGCGTTACACCGACCGGCTGGTCGGTTTTTCGCTCTGCCCGCCCGACGACACCGACCGCATCAGGCAAACTTCTGCCCGCCGCCTGGTCGGATGGACGCGAAGAGATAAACAGACCGACGCGGTCCGCTGGTCGCTGGAGGTCCTTCGAACAATGCACAAACCGACCGACCTGCTCCTCTCCGAATACGCCAATGCCGTTGCGGCCGAACTGACCAAGGCCGGTAATTTCAAGGTCGAGTCCACGCAGATTTCCGTCGTTGCAGGCAAACCGGCGATGCACTTTCGCGGAACATGGAGCGCCGCGTTCGAACTGTGGCAGCGGCAGACCTGGGTAAGGATAAAACCCAACGAGCACCTCGTGTTGAACATCAGCGGGGCCCTCGCCGCCAAGGCTGAAATGGACGCCGTAATGACGGCGGTTCTCGACAGCCTGAAATTGTTCGACCCCGAAGTCGCAATAACCGAATCCCGCCGGAACCTGGCGCAAGGCACAGCCGCACTGGAAAAACTGTCCGCCGAGAAACTCCAAACGATAATCAGCAAGCAGCCTTATTACTGCACGATAAAACTGAAAGATAAAATTATCGGTTTTATCCAACTGACCGAATCGATAACCAAACAATCAGACGCACTGGGGCTGAACGTCGTCAGCAGCGGCGTGCTGATGCTTCCCGATACCCTCATGCAGATGACG
>CAYUYD010000339.1:0-2520 GCA_964449105.1 uncultured Planctomycetaceae bacterium
TAAAGATTTCGGCAGCGGCGGCGGTTTTGATACTGGGCTTATGGCGACCTTCGTTCCAGGCCGGCGCTGAGACGACCGCCCCGGCGTCAGAGCCGACTACCGAGACCGCCCCTGCGATACCGCAGGTCCGATGGAACGACCAATACCCATCAGCCGCCGAACAGGCAAAGAAAGACAACACCCTTCTGCTGGTGGTCTATATGGAGGATGCTTCGCCCGCCTGCCAGGCCTTCGAGAACCTTTCGCTGGCGCGGAAGTCGGTGAAAGAGTTCCTGGCGTCGTTCTCTGCGGTAAAAGTGGACATCACCACTGCCGAAGGGCGAGGGCTCTTCGCCCAAACCGGCGCCGCCGAAACACCGCTGACGCGGGTTTTCACACCGAAAGGCGAATTACTGGACAACATTCCCGGCTGCATTATCCCGGCTTCGGCGTTTATTGAGAGGCTGGGGTATTCGCTGGACTACTGGACCGCTTCCGGCGCGAAGGCCGATGACGCCGAGTCGCGGTGGAAGGCGGTACAGGCGCGCCTGAAACTCTCCACCCGCGCCGAGTCAGCCCCCGCCATTGACGAACTGCTGAAACTCACCGCAGGGAAACTACCCGCCGGCGTTACTCCTGGCCGGCTGAAATTGGCAAAGGGAAAGGCATTGATGTTCACAAAACCGGCTGATGCCGACAAGAACTTCAAAGAGGCCATGAAGTCAGGCCCCGGCGATCCGCTGGCTGAAGGCGAGGCGCTGCTGGAACTGGCTCGCCTAGCCGAGTCAAAAGAGCAATACAAGCAGGCGCATGACTATTGTCGGCGGTACATTGAGTCGTTCCCTGACGGACCGGCTATAGGCCGCGCTTATTACACCAAGGCGGTCCTGGAGTTTCAGTCGCTCGACGATAAAGCCGCAGCAAGAAAGACACTTGAGAAGTTCATTCGTGAATATCCCAATGATCCGAACGTGGTTCAGGCCAGGCAGTTGCTTAAGATGATCGACCCTGCCGGGCCGGTTCCGACTACGACGACGTCGCCGGCGACGGCTCCGGCTGCGAAGGGTGCGGAGAGATGACAAAACATCGCAGGCAGAGCGATTCGCTTGGCGAGGTTTCCATCCCCGCCGACGCACTGTACGGCGCTCATACGGCGCGTGCGGTGGAGAACTTTCCCATCAGCGGACGGACAATGCCGGGGCGGTTCATCGCGGCGATGGGGCTGATAAAGACCGCAGCCGCGACTGCCAACAAAAAGGCCGGTCGGCTCGATGCAAAGATCGCCGATGCGATCATCGCCGCGGCAAAGGAGGTCGCCGACGGAAAACTCGACGAGCATTTCCCCGTCGATGTCTTCCAGACCGGTTCGGGCACCTCGAGCAACATGAACGCCAACGAGGTAATCGCCAACCGCGCCAACCAGTTGCTCGGAAGGGCAATTGGTTCCAAAAGCCCCGTCCATCCCAACGATCACGTAAATATGGGCCAGTCCTCCAACGACGTTATCCCATCGGCGGCACATATCTCGTCAGCCCTTGCGATTCACAACGAACTGATCCCGGCTTTGAGGTCGCTGTCGTCGGCTTTGACGGAAAAAGCCGGGCAGTTCGACGCGGTCGTCAAGGTCGGAAGGACGCACCTTCAGGACGCCGTACCGATCCGCCTGGGGCAGGAGTTTTCCGGTTACGCCGCTGCGGTCGATGGGCTGGATGCCGCTGTCGAGGGGCTGTGCGAACTGGCAATCGGCGGAACTGCCGTCGGGACCGGGCTGAATTGTCCGGAAGGCTTCGCCGGCGAACTGGCCCGGTTCGTAGCCGGAAAGACACACCTGCCCTTTCACGAGTCGTCCAATCACTTTGCAGCCCATACGGTCCCGCTCCAGGCTGTGCGGACGTCGGGGGCGATGAAGGTAACTGCTGTTGCGGTCTCGAAAATCGCCGGCGACATTCGCCTGCTTGGTTCGGGTCCGAGGTGCGGGCTTGGCGAATTGCTTCTGCCTGCCCTCCAGCCGGGAAGCAGCATCATGCCGGGCAAGGTCAATCCGGTCATACCCGAAGCCGTCATTCAGGTCGCCTGCCAAGTCATCGGTCTGGACGCCGCCGTTACGGCTGCTGCCTTCGGCGGGGTCGGAAGCATACTGGAGATGCACCTCGCCTGGCCGATGATAGCAGCCAATCTGCTGGAGGGCGCATCGCTGCTGACCAACGCCGCAGGTGTATTCGAGGAAAAGTGCATCCGCGGACTGACCGCCGACGAAAAACGATGTGCGGAAATGGTCGAGCAATCGCTTATGCTCGCCACGGCGCTGGTGCCGAGAATCGGGTACGACGCAGCCGCTGAAATCGCAAAGCAGGCACACGAAACCGGAAAGACCATTCGCCAAATCGCGCTCCAGCAAGGCGTGATGAGCAAAGAGGAACTGAACGAACTGCTGGACGTTCGCAAGCAAACAGAACTATAAAGGAGACAAACATGATCAGGATCGGAATTATTGGTGCGGAGAACTCGCATAGTGCAGCCATTGCAAAGGTATTGAACATC
>CAYUYD010000340.1:0-2512 GCA_964449105.1 uncultured Planctomycetaceae bacterium
AGGTCGGGCTTTTTTAAAAAAAGCCCAGGGATGAGCGAAGCGAATCCCTGGGAATGCGGAGCGAATCTCCGGAAATCATGCGGTGCAAATTCCCGAAAAGAAGGATTTATTCCGCGCTCCACACCCACGCATCCTTGTGATTCCTGATATATTTCAGGACGTTCGCCCAATGCTCATCATCACGAACGAGGACGAGTTTGCACCCCGCCGCCCAGACCTTTCCCGGTATTTGGGTGCAAATTCTGTGCGACGAAACCTTTTTAGCGCGTCCGACTGCCTGCTTCAGTCCGGATTGCAAGCACAGAGCTGTGATGTGAACGTGCTGCCCGCCTACCGACATGACAACAACCTCGATACCTTCTTTAGCAAACTGCTCGATGCACGCCCGGGCGATTATCGGTCGCAAAGACGACGGAATCGTTACGGATGACTTCTTCATATGCCCCTCAACATATGCGTGAAGTCCTTCGTAGATGCCCGGCGAAGGGGGATTTTTGTAGTCACCTTCCACGTGCATACGATGATGTCGCGTGCGAAACCCACGCGGATCGCCGGGAAGCCAACTACCATAAGTGCAGAAGATTATATGGTACCGACGCTTATTCATGTATTACGCTCGTTACACCTCTTTCAGGAAAAAGAGATTGTCGGTGTTTCCCGGACACTTCACAGAATGATACCCGACCTTTCGCTTCGCTCAAGGTCGGGCTTTTTTAAAAAAAGCCCAGGGATGAGCGAAGCGAATCCCTGGGAATATACGAAGTGAATTCGCGTGAAAACTCGCGTGCGAACGATTCATTTCCCTTCCAGCGACTGTTTGACTTCGCGCGAGAGTCTTATCGCGCACCATTGCCGCCCGCACATCGCGCAGTAATCTTCATCCGTGGGCATGTCTCTGCGGTGTATTTCCTTTGCGGTCTCACCGTCGAAGGCCAGTTCGAACTGCCTTTTCCAGTTCAGTTCAGCCCGTGCGTCGGAGATGGCGTCGTCGCGGTTACGCGCGCCTGGTCTGCCGAGCGCAACGTCGGCGGCGTGCGCGGCTATCTTGTAGGCGATACAGCCTGTTTTGACATCTTCGGGCGACGGGAGCGTAAGATGCTCCGCCGGAGTAACGTAGCATAAAAACGAGGCCCCGTGATAAGCAGCCAGGGTCGCGCCTATCGCCGATGTGATGTGATCGTATCCGGGGAATATGTCGGTAACTATCGGCCCGAGGACGTAGAACGGCGCGCCGTCGCAGAGTTCTGCCTGACGCTTCATATTCATTTCGATCTGGTCGAGCGGGATATGCCCAGGCCCTTCGACCATGCACTGCACGCCGGCATCGCGCGCCCGCCCCACCAGTTCGCCAAGCGTCGCCAACTCGGCGAACTGGGCTTCGTCCGACGCATCGGCCAGGCATCCCGGCCTCAAACCGTCGCCCAGCGAGTAGGTTACGTCATACTCGCGGCAGATGGCGGAAATCTCGTCGAACATCTCGTAGAGCGGGTTCTGCCGGCGATGATGCAGCATCCACTTGGCCAGCAAACTCCCGCCGCGAGAGACGATGCCCATTTTCCTCGGCCTGATCAGTTCCAGATGCTCTCGCAGCAGCCCGGCGTGGATCGTAAAGAAGTCAACACCCTGGGCGGCTTGGGCGGCGATAGTCGCCAGCATATGCTCGCAGGTCAGGTCCTCGATGTTTCGTTCGGCGATCATCGAATATATCGGAACCGTGCCGAGGGGGACGGATGAGTTCGCAAGCAGGTGCGTTCGGATTTCGTCCAGGTCACCGCCGGTCGATAAGTCCATGACGGCATCGGCGCCATATTGGACGGCCCAGCGAAGTTTCGTCAGTTCCGTCTCCTGGCAGGAACTGTTCGGCGAAGCGCCGATATTGGCGTTAATCTTGACGGTAAGCGTCCTTCCGATGCCGATCGGGTCAAGTTTGACGCCCGTTTCGGCGCTGCCGGCAAGGTGCAGGCGATTGGCGGGGATGACAAGCCGACCGGCAGCGACCTCGGCGCGGATTGATTCGGAATCGAGTCGCTCTCGCTCGGCGACACGTTCGATTTCCGGCGTGATTTTACCGGCAACCGCATGTTCATATTGTGTCGGCATTTTCGCTCCTGCCACATCGGCCCGTTGGGGGCATAATCATCACGTTCATCTAAAAGTTCTCGCACCGCGCATAAAACAGGCCGCTCGACGGCGGCCGGAATATAAGGCACAAAACTATGCAATTCCGTCCGCTTCCCTACGCAGTTCACGCCCGCGCGGGCGGGCATTTGCTGGTCAGGTTCCAAGGGTCATTCTCAGTCCTTACGGACGCCCCTAGCGAATCGCTTTTTATCCTACCATTTCACCTGCAGGTACTCCACCTTCAGCACCGGTTTATCCCCGACGAGAACATTGCTTCCGATCTTCATTACCGAAATTCGCACCGGAAACGCCATCCCGTTGGGGAACATTCGCCAGGAATAGACGGTAACTGTCCCATCCTCGCCGGCCTTATCGCCCCCGGCCGTTACCA
>CAYUYD010000341.1:0-2512 GCA_964449105.1 uncultured Planctomycetaceae bacterium
CATTTTTGATTTTTGATTTTTGATTTTCGATTTTGGAGAATCTCGTTTTACCTGGATGAGGCCGACTTGCGGGAGGCCGTGATAATCGCCACAAGTTCATTGGCCTCGTCAAGTAACGGCTGGACCAAATTTGGCTTCATCAGTTCTGCCTCGATTATCAATTCTATCCAGTAACAGGCCTCATCCGCCTCTTCCTCGACGATAGCCAACTTGGCAACGAAATCGGCTTTCGACCGTGCGCGACAGACGGCGCGATAATTAGCCCCGACTGAAGTAGCACAACGAAATAATTGCCTTCCTATTATCTGCCCAGCCGTATCTTTACTCAAAGTCCTTACGAGCTTCAACACTCGCAATGCAAACTGCTTGGTTCTTTGCTTCAGTTCGGCTTCATTCATGGTATTTCAAATCAAAAATCGAAAATCAAAAATCGAAAATTCTTCTTTACCATTGTGCTTCTTCGAACGGTCCGGCGTGCTTGGCGAGTTTGGGCTTCGGCAGCGAATCGACCACAGCCTCAGCCAGCGCAAGGTCTGACCGTCTTGTAATCTTCACGTTTCGCGGGTCGCCTGCCACCACAACCACCGGTTCGCCGAGCGCCTCGACCAGGGCGGCATCGTCGTCGGCATGGTCCGTTGCGTTTGCGTAGGCCCGCACAAGGATGTCCTTTCGGAAGACCTGAGGCGTCTGGGCCTCCCACAGGTCCTCACGCGATACTGTCCGGTCGATTTTATTGTCCGGGGCGACCTTCTTGAGCGTCCCGTGGAGCGGATAGGCCAGAATTGCCGAACCGAACTTCTCGGCTGCGGCGAAAACGTCGTCTATCCACAGCTGCGAGACGCAGGGTCTGGCGGCATCGTGAACGCAGACATATTCCGCCTTGTCCGACACCTTTGCAAGCGCGTTTCGAACCGAATCGGTCCGCGCCGCCCCCCCCACGACGAGTTTTACGCCCATAAAGCCGATGTTGGCGGCATAACGGGTTCGCATCTCTTCTTTGTCCTCTTCGGCTACGACCAGATGGACCTCGCAGACGTCGGTGCGATTGACGAACAACTCTATCGCGCGGATAAAGACGGGCTGACCCTTAATCCGCTCGAAGATCTTCTTGGTCTTCCTGCCGAAGCGTTTTGACGCCCCAGCCGCCGGTATGATTACTGAAACTCTCATTGCATTCAACAACAACCAGGGTGTAGGGCATAGGGCGTAGAACTGATTTCAGTTTTTTCCCTATGCCCTGTACGGGAATGATACTACGCGAAATATCCCGTCAAGGCAACCGGGCAGAAAAATTGCAGGGATACAGGGGATGCAGGGGATAATATTTTAAGAAAAAAACAAAAAAGGTTTTATCCCTTGCATCCCCTGTATCCCTGCTAATGCTTTTTGCGCGGCGAAGGTAACTTGACAGTCCTGTGGCAAGGCGGTATCCTATAGGTCTTCACGGGGCCATTTGTGGTTTCCGGAAGGGGACGAAAAGCCGATTATGTGAAGTACCGGATCCGTGACCAGGAAGAAAGACGGCAAATCGTTGTTTGAGGTTATGGGGCCCGGCGAGTCGCGGAGCGACAAATCGCTGGAGGTTCCGTCGTGGTTTAATCACGGCAGGCGGAAGGCGTCTCCTGCCGGCGGGCCGCCGCCCGGCGAAGCGACAAGTGTTCCGCAGCCGGTCTCGCTTTCGTCAGGCCCGGAGGTCCGCCGTAATCCGATAGTGTCCGTTTCGGCAGGCAGGCTGATTATTTCCCTCAACCAGATCAGCGCCGTGGTGGTTGTTCTGGCGATAATCCTGCTGGGTGTCGCAGCGTACATGCTGGGACGCCGGACCTCGCAGGATGTTTCCGTCTCGCCGGACCGAATCCAAGCGCCGCCCAATCCTGGTGCGACCAGGCTGGGCGACGGGTCCGTGAAGGTATTGCCTGTTCCTGGTTCGCCTCCGCCCAGGCAGGACGGGTCGGGAATGATCAGCGACGACGCGCTGCGACAAAAAGGTTGTAGTTACCTCGTTATTCAGGGCGGAATACAAACGCTGAAAGAGGCTGGAGACATAAAGAAATTCCTCTACGACAAGGGTATCAACGCAACAGTTCACCGGATGAGCCATACCCAGGGGTATATGGTCAGGGACATGAAGGGTTTCCAGGACATGCGTTCGGAGGAGACGCGGGCGGCTGTAAAAGAGCATGTAGCCCAGATCGAACGATTGGGTAAGATGTATCAGCGCCAGGGCGGTCGGTACGACTTCAAACAAGGCAGCGGTGGTACCGAGCCGTGGATGATTACAGAAAAATAGTACAGGAGATGATTTTACAATGAGCATGGACAGAACACTCAGGGCCCGTGGCGGATTGGCAAAGACTCGCAGCGTTCTGACGCGAGCGGAGAGAATTACCCGCCTGATCGACGAAGAGAAGTTCGACCCCGAGACCGGACGACCGTTCGGTTTGCCAAAGGTAAAGATACGCCACAGCAAGGCCGGAACTAGGTCAAAGAAGACCGAGGAAACGCCGGTCGA
>CAYUYD010000342.1:0-2505 GCA_964449105.1 uncultured Planctomycetaceae bacterium
GTCGCCGGTCGCATCAGGAGGCTGCCGCCGTATCTGTTCGGTCGGCTTAACGCGCTTCGGCACGCCAAGCGAGTCGCCGGCGTGGACATCATCGACCTTGGAATGGGAAATCCCTCCGACCCGCCGCCGAAGCAGGTCATAGAGAAACTCTGCGAAGCCGCCGGTAATCCGCGCAATCATCGATACAGCGCATCGTCCGGCATCCCCAACCTCCGCCGAGAAGTAGCCCGTCTCTACGAGCGGCTCTATGGCGTTGCGCTGGACCCTGACAGCGAGGTAATCGCCGTCATCGGCTCGAAGGAAGGTTTTTCGCATTTGTGCCTTGCGCTTATGGGGCCGGGAGATACTGCCGTCGTGGGCGATCCTTACTTTCCCATCCATGTCTATTCCGTCGCATTGGCCGGGGCGAACGTCATCAACGTCCCGCTCGGAAACGACGAGGTCTTCCTCCGGCGGGTCGCCAACGTTGTCGAACACCTCTATCCCCGCCCCAAGTGCCTGATCCTCAATTACCCGCACAACCCCACCGCGATGACCGTCGATGGGGTGGAGTTTTTCGAGGCGGTGGTGGAACTCGCCCGGCGAAGCGGCATTATGGTAATCCACGATTTCGCCTACGGGCGGACGTGCTTCGACGGGTACACTGCCCCGTCTTTCCTTCAGGCCCGCGGCGCCAAGGACGTCGGCGTGGAGTTTATCACGATGTCCAAGCCATATAACATGGCCGGCTGGCGGATCGGGTTCTGCGCCGGCAACGCCGAGATGATCCGCGCCCTGGCCATGATTAAGGGCTACTACGACTACGGTATTTTCACGCCCATTCAGGTCGCCGGTATCCTGGCCATGCAGACCGGCGAGGATGCCGTCGCGCAGCAGGCTCAGACGTACCAGCGACGGCGCGACGTGGTGGTGGCGGGACTGCGCCGGATCGGATGGGAAGTCGAAAACCCCCGCGCCGGGATGTTCGTCTGGGCCCGCGTGCCGGAGAAGCATCTGGCCGGGGCGGGGACGATAGATTTCGCCATGCGACTGATGTCGGACGCCGAGGTCGCCGTCGCGCCTGGGCGGGCCTTCGGTGAAAACGGCGAGGGATACGTCCGCATCGCGCTGGTCGAAAACGAACTGCGACTCAAACAGGCTGTCCGCCAGATTGACCGGGCGCTCAACAAGAGCGCCGATACGCCGTCGTCGCCCAAACGCAACAACAGTAGCCGGTAGTCGGTAATCATTAACCAAAGCCGGCAGATGAGCGAAGCGAATCTGCCGGAAATACGACTGGGAAATGAAAAGATATTTCAAAGAAATCTTCATCTTTCCGGCGTTTGGCGTCGTAATGCTCCTGGCGGTGCTCACAGTCGTCAGCGTTTTGCGTCTCCGTTGCGACTCTGCTTCGCCGGTGCTTCTGTCCAGCCAGCCCGTCGGCATCATGGGCACGGAATGCGAATTGGCGGTTGTGGTTGACGGTTTCGGGCGTAACGAGCGTGCGAATACCGCTCTTGCAAGGGCAGAGGCCGCTCTGCGCGACGTCGAAGCCCGAATGAGCGTGTATCTGGATGCCTCGGAACTGTCGAAACTCAACAAAGCCCCCGCCGGAAGGTCGATACCGCTTTCGCCGGAGTTGATGAATGTCCTCTCCGCCGCCGGGCAATTCCACAGGCAAACCAAAGGGGCGTTTGACGTTACCTGTTACCCGCTGATTCAACTCTGGAAAAGATGCAAGGCCGAACGGTTGCCGAGCGAGCGGGAACTTGCCGAAACCCTCAAGCGCATCGGGATGAAAAACCTGCAAATCGCCCCCGACGGCGTAACGAAACTCGCCGACGGGGTGATGGTCGATCTCGGCGGCATTGCAAAGGGATACGCCATCGACCGGGCAATCGAAGCGATGATACAGGCCGGCGCCGTCGGCGGGACAGTCAACGTCGGCGGGGACCTGCGATGCTTCGGCCTCGGCGGCGATGGAAAGCCCTGGCCTGTGAAGATTCGCCATCCGTTCGACAAGTCCCGCATCTGCGCGACGCTGTCGGTAACGGAAGCAGCCGTCGCCACGAGCGGGGACTACCACCGATATTTCGAGATTTCCGGAAAGCGATACAGTCATATCGTCGATCCACGCACCGGAATGGCTTTACCGGCCGGCTACGCTCCATCCGTAACGGTCGTCTCGCTTCCGGCCGGGGGCGCACGTCCCAGCGCCGCTGTCGCCGACGCCTGGGCCACTGCCGTCAGCGTCCTCGGGCCGGAGGGAATCGAACTGATTAACGCCCATCCGGGCCTGGAGGCAATGATTATCACCGGCACGCCGGACAAATACGAAATCCGCATGAGCAAAGGGTTCCAATCGCTCCTGTCGCCCGGCTCGCAGGTCAATCTGGACTGAGCCGGAACCGATGCGTGCCGGTCCGTGCCAATCCGTGCCAGTTCGTGCCGATTCGTGCCGGTTCGTGCCGGTTCGTGCCAGTTCGTGCCGGTTCGTGCCAGTTCGTGCCAGTTCGTGCCGGTTCG
>CAYUYD010000343.1:0-2498 GCA_964449105.1 uncultured Planctomycetaceae bacterium
CAAGGAAACGGGCGAGCGGCTTCGCAATGTGCTGGACAAGGCGGTGGTGCTGACCGCCAGGTCGCAATCGACCGAGGGCGGATGGATATACACGCCCACCGAGAACTCCGATGAAGGTTCGGTAACGGTTACACAGCTCCAGGCGCTCCGCGCCTGCCGGAACGTCGGCATCAAGGTCCCCGCCAGCACCATCACGCGGGCGGTGGAGTATCTGAAAAAATGCCAGATGCCGGATGGCGGAATCTGCTATTCGTTCCAGAGCAGGGGCCAGTCGCGCCCGGCGATTTCGGCGGCTGCTATAGCCTGCTTCTATGCCGCCGGCGTCTATGACCGCCGCTCCGGCGGACTCGGAAAAGAAGCGGAAATGGTCGAAAAACTGGTTACCTATTGCAAGCGGAACCTCGACGTGAACCGCTCCGACGGACACTACTTCTACACCCACTTTTATCTGGCGCAGGCGATGTATCAACGCGGAAAGGCGGACTGGGAAAACTACTACCCGCCGATAAGAGACCGGCTTATAAAACTTCAGAATGTTGACGGCTCGTGGATGGGCGACGGCGTCGGGACGACCTACGGAACGGCCCTGGCTACGGTCATCCTGCAGCTGCCATACGGTTATCTGCCGATTTGTCAAAAATAGTGTCCACGAATTACACGAATTTACACGAATTACACTGATTACACGGATTTTAAACAGAAAATTAAGGAGCAAGATGTGACAGAGCAGAAACAAATGAATCAGGACGACCTGGCTGCGGTCCAGCGGCTTACCAACGCCTACAAGATCCTTCGGGCGGAGATGGCCAAGGCGATTGTCGGACAGGAGCAGGTCCTGGAAGAGTTGATGATGTGCATTTTCGCACGAGGTCACGCCATCCTTGAGGGCGTGCCGGGACTGGCCAAGACGCTGATGGTCTCGTCTCTGGCCAAGTGTCTGAAACTGGATTTCACCCGCATCCAGTTCACGCCCGACCTGATGCCGTCGGACATCACCGGAACCGAGGTCATCCAGGAAGACCGCGCAACGGGTACGCGCAACTTCAAGTTCCTCCAGGGCCCGATATTCTCGAATATCGTTCTGGCCGACGAGATTAACCGTACCCCGCCCAAGACGCAGGCTGCCCTGCTGGAGGCTATGCAGGAGCGACAGGCTTCCGTCGGCGGAAAGCGTATGCCGATGAAGGACCCGTTTTTCGTTCTGGCTACGCAGAACCCCATCGAGCAGGAAGGGACCTATCCGCTGCCCGAGGCCCAGCAGGACCGGTTCATGTTCAAGATTTTCGTGGACTATCCTGCCTGGGAAGAGGAGTTCAACATAGTCCGCCTGACGACGGCGATTGAGGATGTCGTACTGACCCCTGTCCTCGATGGTCCGGAGATTATCGAGATTCAGCACACCATCCGCCGCGTCCCTGTGGCCGACCACGTGATTCAGTACGCGATGCGGCTGGTGCGGGCGACGCGCGTCCACGAAGTCGGCGTGCCGGGATTTATCGCCGATTACGTCTCATGGGGCGCAGGGCCGAGGGCCTGTCAGTACCTAATCTTCGGCGGAAAGGTCCGCGCCGTCCTGCACGGACGGTTCCACGTTTCCACCGAGGACATCCAGGCCGTCGCCAAACCGGTCCTCCGGCATCGAATTATCACCAACTTCAACGCCGATGCCGAAGGTTTTACCACCGACAAGATCGTCGATATGCTGATCGATACGATCCCGGCCCAGGAAGGCGCCATCGCCGGAAGCCCCGACACCGCCGCCGTACTGAAGAAGTAAGGTGGTTGATCAGTTGATCAGTTGATCGGTTGATCGGGCAGAGTGGCAGGATTATCGTCGATATATGGATAAAAGTGGCGAAAACCAATCAACTGATTCACTGATTCACTGATCAACGAGTTAACAATGGCAAAGACTGAACTACAAAAATATCTCGACCCGAAGGTTCTGAACAAGATTCGCCGGCTTGACTTGCAGGCGCGCCTGGTGGTGGAAGGTTTCATCTCCGGGATGCACAAAAGCCCGTTCAAGGGTTTCAGCGTGGAGTTCGCCGAGCACCGCGAGTACGTCCCCGGCGACGATCTGAAGCACCTCGACTGGAAGGTCCTGGGCAAGACCGACCGGCTTTACATCAAGCAGTACGAGGAAGAGACCAACCTTCGTGCGACGTTCCTTGTGGATGTCAGCGAATCTATGCGCTATGGCGAGGACGGACGGCGCGACGGGATGAGCAAGTATCATTATGCCGCGTGCGTGGCTGCATCGCTGGCGCAACTGCTGCTGAGTCAGCAGGACGCCGTCGCCCTGGCGACGTTCGATGAAGACCTGCGTTCGTATCTTCCCCATTCGTCCAACCCGAATCAGATTAAGGGCTTCGTCCATGCGCTGGACGTAGCCGATTTGAAAGCAAAGACGACGATAGAGCATATTTGCCACAACCTGGCCGAGAAAATCGCCCGCCGCGGGATGATCTGCCTGGTCAGCGATTTGTTTGTGGATA
>CAYUYD010000344.1:0-2454 GCA_964449105.1 uncultured Planctomycetaceae bacterium
CTGAAACTCCTATTTCAGGGGTGGCGGTTTGCTCAGACCTCTGAACATGGGAACGCAACGCACGCTGGACGTGCGGTTTCCCATGGTCATGGATTCCACCAATCATACCGCCACGGGCGACGAGGCGTACTGGACGGATCATCCGGAATGTGTGACGCGAACGTGGGTCGAAGAGATCACGAACCCGCCCGCCGAAGGGACCGAGCGCTGGTTTCACATCGAATTTGACCTCACCAGTATGTTGCAGGATTCACCCTTCGGCTTTCATCCGGCAAATGCGTCCAAGCCCGGCTACGCCGACAGCGGGTTCTCTGACGCCACGAACATCGGCGTCAGGTGGGCTCGCCAGGGCGTGTACGCCTTCTGGTTTCTCGTCCAGACCAACCTGGATGAACAGGTCTACGACTTCTCCCTCTATGACCGGCAGTGGCGGGATGTGCCGGCCGAGATGCATATCCTGGCGAACATCAGCCCGGACATTTCGAAATCGCCGCACGGCTACGTGCTCCCGGGATCGTATCTGCCGGTCGACGAGGCCAAGTATGCCGCCTTCGTGCGGGCGACGGTCGAACGATACGACGGAGACGGCGTTGATGACATGCCCGGCCTGATGAACCCGATCAAGTACTGGCAGGTGGACAACGAACCCAATGACGTGACCTGTACGAACTTCGCCGATTTGCAGCGGATCACTTATCAGGCCATCAAAGAGGCGTGTGCCGACTGTACGGTTCTGATCGGCGGCGCGACGAGCTTCCCGGAGAACTATGCCTCGAACTTTGACACGTTCTATGCCCCGATTCTGAGCGAACTGGCTGGGCAATACGTGGACATTTTCGACTTCCATTACTACGGAACGGCCAACGGCGAATACCGCATGAAAGATACGGCCACGGGTCAAGACGTTCTGGATCACATCCGCGCGACACTCATCGCCAATGACTTTGCGTCCGACCTGCCCATCTGGATTACGGAGATGGGAAGCTATTCCGGCGATCCCGTCGGGGCTTGGCTTCCGCCGCAATCCGAACGGCAGCAGGCGCTCGACTATTTCAAGCGATTCATCTACCCCCTGTCGCGCGGTGTGCGGAAAGTCTTTCCGGCTTTCGGCCTGATGGAGGGCTTTAAACACGACGACGGCTATTTTGACCATACCGGTTTGATCTATGACGGGCAGGACTCCGGCGATATGGGGCTGGGCGTCAAGAAACTCGGTTACTATACCTACAAAAAGATGACCGAGAAACTGGAAGGCGCCGACTGGTCCACGCTCACCAATCTGCATGACGGCACAGGCTCGGATCATCTCTATTCCTTCCGAGTTATGAAGCAGGGCGAAGAGATGCATATCGCCTGGTGGGACTATTTCGATGAACCCGGTTACACGAACGGCAACACGACATTCATTACCTTGGACGGGCTCACCGGTGCCGCCGTTGTGATTACGTCGCTTGTTCCCGCGGCCGATGAAGGTCAGAGCGTGACGAACTATGCCACCGCTTTTGCGCTCACGAACTCCGCGGTTTTGTCCGGTTCGACGACCATTGTTCTGGGCGCGGATCCGGTGATTATCGAGGGTGACGCGGACGGTGACAGGTTGAGCAACTTGTATGAACAGGAAATCGGCGCCGATCCGCAACAGTTCGATACCGATGGAGATGGTTTGAGTGACGGGGAGGAGGTCACCGGCATTGACAATGCGCTGACGCCGCCAGACCCGAATGGCCGGACGACGAATCCTCTTCTTGCCGATACGGACGGCGACGGCATGTGCGACGGCAATGAGGCATTGGCGGGGACCGACGGCAACGATCCGAACTCTCTCTTCTGGATCATGGGGCTACGGCCGCGCGCCGGCAACCTGGAAGTCATGGTTTCCGCAGTGACGGGCAAGACCTATCGTCTCTGGTCGCTGGACAGCGACCTGACGGCGGGGACGAACTGGCAACTGGTCGAATTGCTTGGGCCGGCGACGAATACACAAACGGTCTTCACCGATTCCGGACAGAACGACCGTCCGCCGCCTTCCGCGGCGCCCTTCCGTTTCTATCGGGCGGAATACGTGTACTAAGGAATTGCTGTGAACGCTGATATTTCGCAAAATACCGGGGCACAACACTTGAGGCCGCTCCCGAGGAAGTTCGGGCGGTGATTCCGGCAATGGCTACATAGTGACAAGATCGATGGTGCGCTGACGGGAGACGGGAGAATGGGCTTCAGCACGCGGGGAGGGAGCGGCATGCGATGGCGTCTTTGGGCGGGAAGTTTCGTGGCCTTTCTGTTCTTTCCAGGATTGTTCATGGCGTGCGGCGACGATGTCGTCATCAACGAGTTCAAGCAACGTAGGGGTCAGGTCTCAACATTCAACATAGCGACCACTTGCAACGTAGGGGTCAGGTCTGAATGGCACTAGCTTAAGAGCTTTTGGCATGAGAAAAACCCTGAAAACATTGG
>CAYUYD010000345.1:0-2443 GCA_964449105.1 uncultured Planctomycetaceae bacterium
GCAGCCCGAATGCCTATCGGGACTTTCTGATGGCGATGCACGGCGAACTGGCCCGGCAGATTCCGGTCCCGCTTATCCTGCACATCTGCGGGGACACCGCCGACCGTATCGGGATGATCGCCCGCACCGGCCTGGCGTGTTTCCACTGGGACACGAAACTCGGTCCCGCCGAAAAGGCCCGCGAACTCGCCGGTGAGGAACTGGCCCTTATGGGCGGCATCAGCAACTATAAATTGCTGAAGGACAACCCGGATACAATCGCCGCAGACGCCGCCGCAGCCGTTCGCGCCGGCATAGACATCGTCGGTCCGGAATGCGCCATCCCGCTGGCGACCCCACTTGCCAACCTCAAGGCTATCGCGGAAATCGGGCGAAAACCGGCCGGAAAATAAGTGAAAAATCCCCGTCCGCTGATCAGAGCCAACTTTTCAGCGTCGCGGCGTCTTTCAGGAAGACTTCCGGCGAGCCGTCCTTTACAAACTCCAGCATCACGTAGTGCTCGGCGTCCAGGGCGGCGATTTCGTGCAGGTAACGTTTCCAGGCGTCCTGCCCCTCGGCCAGAGGCAGCGACTTCCCGGAGGTCTTGTCGCAATAATAGGCGTGAACGTTCGTCAACCAGAGCAGGACGGCCTGGAGACCTTCGGCGCAGTGGGCCACCTCCCATTTGCTCGGCGGCTGCCAGTAGGTGCGGACGTTGTCATTTGCCACCTCTTCGAGCAGTTTGACGGTTGATTCGTTGGTGTCGGTCAATGTGTTCCCGTGGAACTCGTAGGAGACGGTGATGCCTTCCCTAGCGGCGAGGTCGGCTATCCTTTGCGATTCGCTCACGACGAGGCCGCGATATTCGTCGTCGGCGTCGGCGGAGCCTTTTCCGCCCGCCCAGACGCGGATTGTCGGCGCGCCCAGTTCGACGGCAGTGGCGACGACGTCCTCGAACGGGACGGAATCTTCCTCGTGCCCGACCTTGTAGTATGAGCCGTAGGCTGCGACCGCCAGCCCGGTGTCGGCGGTCATTTTACGGACCTCGCCGGCGCGTTTCACATCGCCGTGAGGGACGTGGATGTCCCCGCCCCATTCGATTCCGTCCAGACCGGCCTGGGCGACCAGGTCCACAATCTCTTCCGGCGGGAGTTTTCTGAACGTTACCGACACCAATCCCGATTTAATCATAATTCGTTACTCCTTTATGGGGGATACTATGCCATGATATTGGCTTTTTCGCGGGTGATTTGCCATTTCAGAGGTTTACCGGCCAGCCACCGGCGCAATTCCTCGACCGCATATTCGCCCATGCGCCGGCACTCGCCGTCCATTGAACCGGCGATGTGCGGCGTCAGGACCACGTTGGGAAGCGCGAACAGCGGCGAACCTTGCTCCGGCGGCTCGGGGAAAGTTACGTCAAGCACCGCTGTCAGGTCCGCCCGGGCGCGAAGGACCTCGATCATCTCATCCTCTCGGACGATGGCGCCGCGGGCCGTATTGATAAATGAGGCGTTCGGCCTCATCGACGAGAAATGTTCGCCGGTGATCATGCCCTCGGTTTCCTTCAGCCACGGTGCGTGCAGCGAGATCACGTCGGCGCGACGAAAAGTCTCCTCCAGCGGGCACAGTTCGGCGTTCAGTTCGGAGGCGTCCTGCGGCAAGGCGTAAGGGTCGAACGCGATTATCTTCAGGTCGAAAGGATGAAGCAGTTTGCACACGAGCCGACCGATCATGCCCAGCGAAATAATCCCGACGGTGGACCCGTATGCGCCGGGGACGGGTGTCCTCGGCGGGTATCTGCCGTCGCGTTTGATTGCGAGGGCGTAGTGCCATCCTCGCTTCAGGCAGAATAATATCTGGGAAAGCGTGTACTCGGCTACGGGTACGGCGTTGGCGGCGTAGGCGCTGGTGATGACGATGCCTCGGTCCCAGAACGCATCCGTTACCATGTGCCTGATTGTCCCGGCCCCGTAAAAAACCGCCTTGAGGTTCGGCGCTGCGGCCAGGAATTCTTCATCCATTACCAGCCCGCCCCATCCGGAGAAGATTATGTCGGCCTCGCGCAGAATAGATGGATTGGCTTTTATAGACTTCGGCGTCTGCGGCGGGGCGTAAATATCGATTAGTTCGGCGATTTTCTCGCGCAAGCCCTGGCCGAAGATTTTCTCATACGCTTCGGCCCCCAGAATAAATATTCCCTTCAGCATCACTTGTTTTCCTTCTGATCAGGTGGGAACGGCCTTACAACAGATGTTGCGTCGCCCTTGCCGACCATGATAAATCGCCGCAAAAATTCGTGATTTTAGGATGCCCTAATATAATGCCTATCTTTGACCAAAGCATAGTCGGCGGGGTTCGCTCCTGTCAACAAGACGGGCACGAGTGCTAAGAAAGGATCCTTATTCCATGTTTGACGTGATTATCAAGAACGGACAGGTGATAGACGGTACCGGCAGAGAGA
>CAYUYD010000346.1:0-2434 GCA_964449105.1 uncultured Planctomycetaceae bacterium
AGAACTGGACCCAGACGCTGCTTGCCAACCTCGAAGACCCGACCACCAAGGGCAAGGAGCCCGGCAAAGTGCGGATCGTTTTGGAGTGAAATCGCAAATGGAAGCCAATGAACGCGAATTGAAAGCTCTGCTGGCCGAGGGCGAAACGCTCACAGTCGAGTTCAAGAGCGATGCCAAGGGCTTGCCGGATCGCGAGCTCGTGGCTGCCGTCGTCGCCTTGGCCAACACCGAGGGAGGAGTACTTCTTCTTGGCGTCGAGGATGACGGTACTGTAACAGGGGTTCAACCGAATCACCAGGATACCGCCGGGTTGTCTGCGTTGATTGCGAATCGGACGAATCCACCCGTGGCTGTCGGAACGGAAGTCATTACTTGGGGCGACAAGAAGATTCTCGGCATCCACGTATCCAAGTCCAGGGGCATCGTTTCGACCTCCGATGGGCTGCTGTTGCGTCGTCGGCTTCTGGCTTCCGGCAGGCCTGAGGCCGTGCCCTTCTACCCACATGAATGCATTCAACGTCAGTCTTCTTTGGGATTGGCCGATCCGTCAGCCATTCCACTGACATCTCTTACCGTCGAAACCCTGAATCCCTTGGAGCGCCAAAGGATAAGGGAATCGATCCGCCGATACGGCGGTGACATGTCCTTGATACCTCTGGCTGACGAAGAGTTGGACGGCGCCCTGGGCCTCGTCACCGCTATCGAAGGCGTTCGCCGGCCAACCGTTGCCGGCCTGCTCATACTAGGGCGCGAAGAAGTTTTGCGGCAGCATGTGCCCGCCCACGAAGTCGCCTTTCAGGTCCTGGAAGGCACCGATGTGCGGGTCAATGAGTTCTTCAGGAAGCCGCTATTGCAGACCTTTGAGGAAGTTGAACTGCTTTTCAAAGCCCGTGTGGATGAGCAGGAGATTCAAGTAGGGCTATTCCGTGTGCCGATTCCGAATTACGACCGCCGGGCCTTCCGAGAAGCATTGATCAACGCGCTGGTGCATCGCGATTACGCCCGCTTGGGTGCGGTTCACGTCCGTCTTGACGATGACGGGATGACCCTTTCCAGTCCGGGCGGATTTGTCGAAGGCATCACGCTGCACAACCTCTTGGTCGCTGCACCACGTTCCCGCAATCCCCTTCTGGCCGATATTGTCAAACGGATCGGATTGGCCGAGCGCACCGGTCGAGGCATCGACCGAATTTATGAAGGTATGCTGCGTTATGGCCGACCGGCTCCCGATTTCACCATGTCGGATGCCTCCTCTGTCGTGCTTGTGCTGCCCAAGTCGGATGCCGATACCGGGTTTCTGGAGATGATCTTGGACCACGAAGGGCGAACCGGAACCGCCATGCCGATCGACAGTCTGATCATTCTTTCCCGTCTGCGCCATGAACGACGTCTTGCTACCACGGACTTAACCGCGGACATGCAAAAATCCGAGCAAGCGATACGCACTGCACTCGAAAAGCTGGTGGAAGCAGGCCTGTTGGAAGCTCATGGAACCGCAAGGGGCCGCACCTACACCCTCAGCGCCAAGGTCTATCGGCATGCCGGTCAGAAGGTCGCCTACGTCCGCCAAGTCGGATTCGATCCCATCCAGCAGGAACATATGGTGTTGGCCTATATCGACACACACAGGTCCATCAAACGAGCGGATGTGATGGATTTGTGCCGAATCACCAAAGACCAGGCGTATAAGCTGTTGAACCGCCTGAAAAGCAGTGGTCAGATCGCCCAAATCGGAATCCGGAAAGGGGCGGTTTATGAGCGCAAACGGTAATATTTGTTGTAGGCGCAAATATATGCGCCAACTTATGCGCCCGGCGCATATACGGACCCGGAACGGTTGCGTCTCATGGGTGCCGTTCTGGCTAAAGTAGCCAAGGAATGCCAGATCGTCATTTTCACCTGCGTCCCCGACCGGTACGGCAGTGTCGGGGAGGCCACCGTTGTCGCAATAGGTTGATATGAATATGAAGGATTTCAGAGGCACGGAATGACGAAGAGCTTCAAACCCATCTTCACGATCACCAACCGTATTACCGCCGGGCTGACCCGCATCGAGCGGGCCCGGGGGTTCCTGGAGGCCGCGACATTGTCTGAGGCCTGGGTGCGTGAGATGGCCCGCCGCGCCTTGATCCTGGAAGCGCACCACACCACACACATCGAGGGAACGCGCCTGACCCTGGAACAGGCCGAGCGGCTGCTGGGGGGGAACCCGGTTCCCGAGGCGGACCCCGACGACGTACGGGAACTGCTGAATTACCGGAAGGCGTTCGAGTTCGTCTCGGAGTATCTGGAAACCGGCGGGCCGATCACGGAGGGGCTGGTCCGGGAAATCCACAAGCGGCTGGTGGAAAGTGTCCGGGGCGGAGCCGCGGCTCCGGGCGAATACCGGAAAATCCAGAATTACGTGGTCAACTCCATCACCGGCGAGACGGTC
>CAYUYD010000347.1:0-2430 GCA_964449105.1 uncultured Planctomycetaceae bacterium
CGAAAAGCCGAAAATGGCCTATTTCTGCGCGGAGTTCGGGTTGACCGAGTGCATTCCCATTTACTCCGGCGGGCTGGGAATCCTCGCCGGCGACCACCTGAAGAGCGCTTCGGAACTGTGTCTTCCTCTGGTTGGCGTCGGTCTGCTTTATCAGCAGGGCTATTTCCGCCAGAGGCTTAATGCCGACGGTTGGCAGCTGGAAACGTTCCCGCAAAATGATTTTCACAACATGCCGGTCCAGCCCGTTATTATAGACAACAAACAGGTAATGACGGAAGTGGAATTTCCGGGCAGGGGAGTGAAAATCCGGGTCTGGGTGGTGCACGTCGGGCGCATCAATCTGTATCTGCTGGACACCAACATTCAGGAGAATTCGCCTGAGGACCGCCGGATTACGGACCAGTTGTACGGCGGCGACCAGGAAACGCGGATACGCCAGGAGATAATCCTCGGCATCGGGGGCGTGCGGGCGCTGGCGGCAATGGGAATCGAACCGGAAGTCTTCCACACGAACGAAGGACATTCGGCCTTCCTGAGCCTGGAGCGAATCCGTCGGCTCATGTCCGAGCGCGGCGTCTCATTCGAGGCCGCACGCGAGGCGGTATCCGCATCGAACGTTTTCACCACGCACACGCCGGTTCCGGCGGGAAACGACGCCTTCGATCCGACGATGATAGAGCGATATTTCGGCCGGTACCGGGAGCAACTGGGCCTTTCGCGCGAGCAGTTCCTGTCTCTTGGCCGGCAGGACACCGGAAACGGCGACGAACCGATGAGCCTGACCGTGCTGGCTATGAGGCTGAGCAGCAACAGGAACGCCGTCAGCGAACTTCACGGACAGGTCAGCCGAAAACTCTGGTCGGGCATCTGGCCCAACCTGCCCGTCGATGAGGTTCCGATTACTCATTTTACCAACGGCGTTCACACGAGGAGTTGGATCAGTTACGACCTTACCGAACTGTACGACAGGTACCTCGGCCCGGACTGGAGGGATCCGCCCGTCAACGGGAGCGTGTGGGAGGCGGTGAACCAGATTCCCGATACGGAGTTATGGCGGACGCACGAGCGGCGGCGTGAGAGGCTTGTGGCAGTTGCCCGCAGCCGGCTGCGAGAGCAGTTGTCGCGCAGCGGAGCAGGCGCTTCTGCCCTGGCCGCCGCGGACGAATCGCTCGATCCCGATACGCTGACCATTGGCTTCGCGCGCCGATTTGCCACCTACAAGCGAGCGAACCTCATACTTCAGGACGTTGAGCGACTTGGCCGGCTGCTGAACAATACGCAAATGCCCGTCCAGATCATCTTCGCCGGAAAGGCCCACCCGCGCGACAATCCGGGCAAGGAACTGATCCGCCAGATAGTCCACATCAGCCGAAGGGGTGAATTCCGCAGGAAGGTCGTTTTCCTGGAAGACTACGACATGAACCTGGCCCGCTACCTGGTGCAGGGCGTGGACGTCTGGCTGAATACGCCGCTTCGCCCGATGGAAGCCTCCGGCACCAGCGGAATGAAGGTTGCAGCCAACGGCGGGCTGAACGTCTCCGTACTCGACGGATGGTGGAATGAAGGATACAGCAGCGACGTGGGGTGGGCGATCGGGTCGGGAGAAAGGTACCAGGACCTCGATTATCAGAATGCCGTCGAAAGCCGGGCGCTCTACGACCTTCTTGAAAAGGAGGTCGCGCCGATGTTCTACAAGCGTGGTTCTGACGGCCTGCCGAGAGCGTGGATCGCAAAGATGAAAGCGGCGATACGGAAACTGACGCCGTTTTTCAACTCCAATCGGCTGGCGCACGAATATGCTGAAAAATTTTACCTTCCGGCTATGAAGCGATGGTGTAGCCTGGTAAAGGAAGACTTCGCCGAAGCGAAAGACCTTTCGCAGTGGAAAAGGTGGCTGATGGACAAATTCGCCCAGGTGCGGGTCGAGGACATTCGGGACAATATCAACGGCGTCTCGCGCGTGGGGCAATTGGTTAAAGTTGAAGCCGCGATTGTGCTGGGGGAAATCAACCCGGAGAACGTTTCCGTACAGTTGTATCATGGAGAGGTGGATCCCGACGGACAGTTCCAGTACGGACAGACAGCGGAAATGGTTCCGCAGGGACAGCGCGACCCCAACGGCAGAATCAATTACGCCGCGGAGGTCCCATCGGGACGGACCGGCCTGGCAGGGTACACCGTGCGAATCCTGCCCAGGCACAGTGCTATGCCCGATCCCAGAGAAATGGGACTCATCAAATGGGCGTAAAAATTAGCAGGGATACAGCGGCTGTGTTTGATTTCAAGCGTTTTTTTCCGGCTGTGGCGACCATAAGCAATTGTTCCTTACAAGGGATAAAAGCCAAATATTTTTAATCTGTTTTTTTCTTATCCCTTGCATCCCCTTGTATGTTGAAAAAAGTCATGGTGAATGTTCCCATAGGTAGCGGC
>CAYUYD010000348.1:0-2421 GCA_964449105.1 uncultured Planctomycetaceae bacterium
ACCGGCCTGGTCATCATCACCGGCGGGCTTGGTCCGACGCGAGACGACCTGACCCGCCAGGCCCTTGCCGACGCTATGGGCATCGGATTGGTCGAGGACGCCCGTTCAGCCGAGCGGATCGCGGCATTCTTCGCACGGATTGAGCGCCAGATGAAACCCTCCAACCTCACTCAAGCCCTGGTTCCAGCCGGGGCAGAGGCTCTCGACAACGATTGCGGCACGGCTCCGGGCATCGCCGGTCGCCTTGGCGGGGCCTATGTCTTCGCACTTCCAGGCCCGCCGAATGAAATGACCAAAATGTTCGAGAAGTACGTCCTTCCTCGCCTGCCCGCCGCCGGGGCAATCGCACACAGGATTCTACACGCCTTCGGCGCCGGCGAATCGGACATCGGCGAGCGGATTGCCGACCTGATGGCCCGCCAGGCCAATCCGAAAGTCGGCACCACCGTAAAGGGCGGGATTATCTCTATACGAATCGTCGCCGACGGCGAAACAGCAGACCGTGCAGAAAACCTCGCCGAAAAAACCGCCGACGAAATCCGCCGCCGGCTGGGCGAACTTATCTTCGGCCAGGACGACCAGACGCTGCCGTCAGTTGTCGGGGCGGCCTTGAAGACCGGCGGACTAACGCTGGCAACGGCTGAATCCTGCACCGGCGGAATGATAGGACGGATGATGACCGAAACGCCCGGCGCCAGCGAATATTTTCTCGGCGGGGTCATTTCGTACTCCAATGCCGCGAAGATTATGATGCTGAACGTCCCGCCCGAGGTGATTGAAACCCACGGCGCTGTCAGCAAGCAGGTAGCGGCAGCCATGTCTCACGGGGCGAGAGAGAAATTCGGCTCGGATTTCGCCCTTGGCGTAACCGGAATCGCCGGCCCGGCCGGAGGATCGCCCGAAAAGCCGGTCGGACTTGTCTATATCGCCCTGGCCGGTGCGGACGGAACAAAGGTCCATCGTTACATCTTCAGCGGCGCTCGCGACGCCGTTCGCAGACGCGCCACCCTGGCGGCAATCAATCACCTGCGACTGGCGCTGACTTAAACCTCAAAATGGCGGTAAGACTGCCCACGGGGGCAGTCTTTAGACGATGTCCGGGGCGTTTCCCAAAAAAATTGTCCTGTCCGGTCTTTGTGTGGGGAGCAAAAGCAGTTATACTGCCTCGCTTCCCTATTTGCCATCAGGCAACGGATATTTTGGCAAGGAGCGAAGAAAATGGCAGAAAAATTTGTTGACAGCATCATGGAGACGGTCGAGGCCCGCAACGGCGGGGAAGCGGAGTTTCATCAGGCGGTGCGGGAAGTAATCGAGTCCATTGCGCCGGTCATAGATAAGCACCCGGAATTCGCCGCAGCCGGTATAGTCCAGCGGCTGGTCGAGCCGGAGAGGCAAATCATCTTCCGCATCCCGTGGATGGACGATAACGGTCAGGTCCGCGTCAATCGCGGGTTCCGCGTCCAGTTCAACAGCGCCATCGGACCATACAAGGGCGGGCTGCGGTTCCACCCGTCCGTCAACCTCGGGATTATCAAGTTCCTCGGATTCGAGCAGACTTTCAAGAACGCACTGACCACCACGCCTATCGGCGGAAGCAAGGGCGGATCCGACTTCGACCCGAAGGGCAAAAGCGACAACGAGGTTATGCGCTTCTGCCAGTCATTTATGAGCGAATTGTTCCGCCATATCGGTCCGGACACCGACGTACCTGCCGGCGACATCGGCGTGGGCGGGCGCGAAATCGGCTACCTGTTCGGACAGTATAAGAAACTCACAAACACCTTCGTCGGCGTACTGACCGGAAAGGGTCTTGGCTGGGGCGGTTCGCTGGCGCGGACAGAGGCGACCGGATACGGGCTGGTCTATTTCGTTACAAGAATGCTCGAGGCGCGCGGAAAGGACTGGAAAGGTCTGAAGGTCGTAATTTCCGGTTCCGGGAACGTCGCTATTTACGCCACACAGAAGGCCCAGCAACTCGGCGCAAGGGTCATCGCGCTTTCGGACAGCGGCGGTTACATCGTCGATAACGACGGTATCAAACTCGACACCGTCAGGCAGATTAAGGAAGTCCGACGTGGCCGGATAAAAGAATACGTCGAAGAGCACCCATCGGCGAAGTTCCACGAAGGTTGGCAGGGTATCTGGAAGGTCCCTTGCGACGTGGCCCTTCCGTCGGCGACGCAGAACGAGTTAGACGAAAAGGCCGCTAAATCGCTTGTAGCCAATGGCTGCATCGCAGTCGGCGAGGGCGCCAACATGCCGACCACGCCGGAAGCGGTCAAGGTCTTCCTCGACGGCGGGGTTTCCTTCGGTCCGGCAAAGGCCGCCAACGCCGGCGGGGTCGCCACCAGCGCGCTGGAAATGAGCCAGAACTCGATGAGGATGAGTTGGTCATTCGACGAGGTTGACCGGCGCCTCAGG
>CAYUYD010000349.1:0-2399 GCA_964449105.1 uncultured Planctomycetaceae bacterium
CGGATGACACGATCAACATCAATCCATGAACTTACACACAATTAGTTACACCACTTTGGGCGCGGAGGGAAACTTTGAATGTATATTGCTTCAGCAGTAAAAACGTTACCCAGAACAGGACCGTCTGCGAAACGGCTTTGGACAGTATCACGTTTAGGCCCAGCAAATTGATCAGCAGGTACAGAAACGCAAATGAAGCCGCCATGTTCACGCCAGCCACCACGGCATAGCGGAACATCTCGTCGCGGTGAATCTTCTTTCGCACTCGGAACGCGAAAAAACGCGAGACGAGATAATGATTAACCAGCGCAACTGCCCTGGAAATCAACAGCGCCGGGACGTAATGAAAATGAAACAGCCACACGATCGCAGAGAATAGAGCGAACTCCAGAATCGCCGAGGAAATGCCGGCGGCTGCATAACGCAGGACGACGACGAATATGCGCATCGAATCCGGCAGGCTGCGGAAGGAAGTGAGTTTGTTGTCTCCGATATAAACAGTGGAAATCGGTGCAGTGGTCATCTTCAGACCGAGGTGGTCGGCGTTGAACAGCATCGCCATTTCCGTCTCGTACCTGCCCCACGACAGTCCGGGCATGATTTTTTTCAGAGCGGCCGGAGTGAAGAGTCGATAGCCCGTCTGCGTATCGCGGAGTTTTTTGCCCGTCTGAAGGCGGAAGGTCCAGCGCGTCAGCAGGTTTCCCACCTGCCTCTGCGGAGGCATTTCCGAAACCCTGCGCGAGCCGACGACCACGTCGCTTCCGGTTTCGACCGCCGCGGACACGAGGTTGTCGATCTCTTCGGGCAGGTGCTGACCGTCGCTGTCGAGGGTAACGACATAATCGCAATCATCAGCGATGGCTGCCTCAAATCCGTGTCGCAAGGCCACGCCCTTTCCCTGGTTTTCCGGCAGTTCGATGACATCGCAGCCGGTGGTCTTTATCCAATCAAGCGTATCGTCGGTGGACCCGTCGTCGATGGCGATAACCCTGCCGGCGTGGGCCTGGGCGCGGGTAATGACGTCCACGCAGGCCTGCGAGACATTGTAACAGGGAATGACGGCGGTAACTTTCGGTCTGTCCATCTCTGGATTCTCAATTTCACCGCCTCTCAAGTCAAGGCGGTGATACTGGTGGCACGGGTTTTCAACCTGTGCATTGAATATTCGGGAGAATAGCACAGGTTGAAAACCTGTGCCACCAGCGTTAGAATCTCCGCAGCAGAAGCGATTCTTTGAGGGCGGAAAAAACTGGCGAGTCTTCGGCGTAAATTCGGATTCCGGGGCGTATTCTGCATCGTAGCCGGTGCGGGCGGTATTCGTTCGGACGTGCCGACAGGCAGGTCTGGGGGTGGGAACCATGAAGACCGGCCGTGAGCCACGCCGCTTTTTCGTCGTCTCACCGGCCGACGAGACGGTCGAACTGTCCGCCGATGAATCGCATCACGCACTGGACGTCCTGCGCCTGACCGATGGTGCTGAGGTGGAGGTCTTCGACGGCGCAGGCAACTCCGCCGACGGGACGCTTCGCCTGCACGGGCGAAAGCAGGCCGACGTACACATTCTCCATCGCCGGAAGGCGGGAAAACGCCCGGAACCGCTCGTTGAACTAGCGTTCGCCATCCCGAAGGGCAAGAGGCTGGACTGGCTTGTGGAAAAGGCGACCGAACTGGGCGCGGCCCGCCTCAGCCCCGTCATATTCAAACGCAGCGTCGCCAAGACCGCTCCGTCCAGTCGATGGCGAAAGACCTGCATCGCAGCCGCCAAGCAGTGCGGCGCTGATTTCCTGCCGGGGATTGCCGAAGCGAGAAAATTGCCGGATTTTCTCGCCGAGACGGACGCTGACATAAGGATTCTCGGCGACGCCGGCGGCGAAATGAGCATCCCGACTGCGATAAAGGAATGGTCGTCGGGAAAACGTATCGTTATCCTTATCGGCCCCGAAGGCGGATTGACCGACGATGAGACCGCAGCGGCAGAGCAGGCGAACTTCTCCCCTGTCCGCCTGGGCAACCTTGTACTCCGCGTCGAAACCGCCGCAGTGGTCATGCTTGCAGCGATAAACGCCTGCTGTCAGAAATGAATAAAGGCGACGCAGGTCTTTACAAATGCGATTGAGTGGTTAATCTGTAGCATGTCTGGAACCGATGCAGGAAAGATAAACATGGTCGAAAGCAAGCATCACGACATCACGGCTGTTACATTCAGTTTCGTCGTGCCGGTGTACAACGAGGCCGACAGCCTCCCCGCCTTCTACTCGAAGTTACGGGCCGAAGCCGATAAACTCGGCCAGCCTTATGAGATAATCTTCGTCGATGACGGTTCGACGGACGACTCGCCGGAAATTATCCGTAGTCTCCACGACGACGACGATCGCGTCAGATATGTTTCGTTCTCGCGC
>CAYUYD010000350.1:0-2397 GCA_964449105.1 uncultured Planctomycetaceae bacterium
GCGCAGGTGTAAAGTATCGTCCCCAATCGCGCGCGCTGCGACGGGTCTTTGGCGAGTTTGAACGGCGCGGTCGCCTAGATATAACGGTTCGTCGCCGTCGCCAGCGACAGTACCGCGCCGATGTAATCGCCGAATCCGCAGCGGTCCATTATACCGGGCAACTCGTCCTGAAGTTTTTTTATCGGACCGGCGAGCATATCGGCCTCCAGACCTTCAAGTGTTCGTCGCTCCGGCTGGGGGATGGCGGCGTCGAAATACCGCATTATCATGTTGACCGTCCGGCTCAGCAGGTTGCCCACGTCGTTGGCCAATTCCGTATTATAACGCCGCTCGAACGCCTCGCGGGAGAAATCGCCGTCTGCGCCGAAAGGGACCTCCCGCAGCAGGAAATAACGGAAAGCGTCGCGCGAATATTCTTCGCAGAGTTCGAAAATCACCTCGCGCGAGACGACGTTCCCCAGGCTCTTGGACATCTTTTTACCTTCGGAAGTCCACCAGCCGTGGGCAAAGACGGTCTTCGGGAGCGGAACGTCCAGCGCCATCAGCAGGCAAGGCCAATACGCCGCGTGGAACCAGAGTATGTCTTTGCCGATAAGTTGGATATTCGCGGGCCAATATGCCTCATGCTTCGCGTCGAATTCATCGCCGATTTCCGGCATACCCAGGGCTGTGATGTAGTTGCTCAGCGCATCAATCCAGACATAGACGGAATGGTCCGGGTCGTTGGGCATCGGTATGCCCCACCCGCCGAGTTTGACGCTCTGGCGGGAAATGCTCAAATCATCCACGCCCTGGCGGAGTTTGCTGAGCACTTCGTTCCGACGAGAAACCGGCTGGATGAATGCCGGATTGACCTCGATGTGCTCGATGAGTTTCGGAATCCACTTGCTAAGCCGGAAGAACCAACTCGGCTCGCTGTACCGCACGAGCGGCTTACCGTCGATGGCGCTCTTGTAGCCGTTCTCCGCAGCCGTGAACTCGGTAACGAATTCTTCCTGGCCTTCGTCGTACCAGCCTTCGTATTTTCCGAGATAGACTTCGTCGCGTTCGAGAAGTTTTCGGATAATCTCCTGCACGCGCCCCTCATGCCGCGCCTGCGATGTGCGGATGAAATCGTCGTTGGAGATGTTTAACCTGGCCCAGAGGTCCTGAAAATGCACGACGACCTTGTCGGCCAGTTCCCGCGGGCTGATGCCCTTTTCGGCGGCTGCCTTGACGATCTTGATTCCGTGCTCATCCGTTCCGGTGAGGAAACGCACATCCCGCCCCTCTGCGCGGTGATATCGCGCCAAAACGTCGGCTGCGATCGTCGTGTACGCATGTCCGATGTGCGGCGCGTCGTTGACGTAGTAAATCGGCGTCGTTATGTAAAATCTCTCGCTCATGTTTCAATTGATAAGGCCCAGTCGCCGTCGAAGAAAGATAGCGGGATTATGGGGATTTTTTGATTTTCGATTTTTGATTTTCGATTGGGGCCTACGCCTTCGCGATGGTTTTTTCGTGAAATCAAAAATCAAAAATCAAAAATCGAAAATAAGAAAATCCCTGTAATCCTGCTATCTGGTCTGTTCAATCTTTGTTGTAATCAACCCATCAGGCCCAACAGCATCGCCGACGGCGCGAAAAAGTCAAGAAAAAGCGGTCGGCGGTCAGCCATCAGCAGTCAGCAAAAGACAAAGAAAGCGAGGTTCAGGCCCGAAGGGCCGGAAGATGTTAGCCGGGGGCGTAAGCCCCCGGAAAATGTGCCCACAAGGACGAAAAGCCCCGAAGGGGCGAAAGAAAATTGTCCTCGCGGGTTTCTGTCGCCCCGCCGGGGTTTGAATATATGGGGTTCGCAATCCGGGGGCTTACGCCCCCGGCTAACGTCTATCGCCCGTTCCGGGCTGATGGCTGATTGCTGAACGCTGAACGCTGAACGCTAAATAACCTTGACATGCCTGTGCGTGAATGATCGACTCATCGGCGATGAACCTGCAACTGGACCTCAATTTCGCTGCCGGTTACAAAAGCCCATCGCAAAGGGCCAGACGGATTACAGAGGGCTGGTTCGCCGAAAACGCCTACTGCCCCGCCTGCCCTGAGCACCGTCGAAGGGCCTGCCCGTGATTTACTCTAAAGACTGGATTTAACCTTGACGGCGGATCAGGGAAATGATCCACTACCATCATGGAACGAATAGAAGAAACATATTGCCTTGTCCGCATTGCCGAAGAGCATTTTGGTCCGCCGGTCAAAAAGGGAGATCGTCTGATCTATCGCGGTAATTCCCGCTTTCCTTGGTTCGATCCGATCTTTGACACTTCGACCGGCAAAGTATGCGAGGTATTGGAAGTCGAGACCGAATCGGTGAACACCGATCTTCGGGACAACCGATACCACTATCACTTGAAAGGATTT
>CAYUYD010000351.1:0-2390 GCA_964449105.1 uncultured Planctomycetaceae bacterium
CATCCACAGATATTTGCGATTAGCCACCAGATAGACTTTTCAGACAGAGCCTAGTCCCAAAGAATCAAACCAAGGAGATATGAAATGAGCGATTCACGTATTGCCGCACAGATGTACACGCTTCGAGAATTCACCAAGACACCGATCGACATCGCCAAAACGCTGGCGAAGGTCAAGACCATTGGCTACGAGGCGATTCAGATTTCCGGTTTCGGACCGTGCGAACCGGCAGAGATCGCCAGGATGCTCGAAGGCGAAGGCCTTGCCTGCGTATCCACGCATACCTCGCTCCAGCGGCTGGAGGATGAACTACCGGAGTTTATCGAAGAGCACCGCCTCTGGGGATGTAAGCACACTGCCATAGCCTCGATGCCCGATGAGTTTCGCAGCGGCAAGGGCGTACTGTCATTCGCCGCGAAGGTCGATAAGATAGGAAAGAAACTCGCCGAGGCGGGTATCGTGCTTGCTTATCACAACCACAACTTCGAGTTCGCCAAAGCCGGAGGAAAAACCTGGCTGGAACTCATTTACGATAATACCGACCCGAAGAACCTCCAGGCCGAGATAGATACATACTGGGTACAGGCCGGCGGCGGCGACCCTGCCGAGTGGATTCGCAAATACGCCGGAAGGCTACAGGTCCTGCACGTCAAGGATATGGTTATGGGGCCTGGTAACAAGCAGCGATTCACCGAGATCGGCGAAGGAAACCTTAACTGGCCTGCTATCCTCTCTGCCTCAAAGGAAGCCGGCGTCGAGTGGTACTGCGTCGAACAGGATGACTGCTACGGGCGCGACCCGTTCGAGTCGCTGAAAATCTCGCTGGACAACCTGCGGGCAATGGGATTGAAATGAGCACGTCCTGCGTTCTAAAATGATTGCAACAAAGATTGAACAGTAAATAAAAAAACGGACAGAATAGCAGGATTACGGGGATTACAGGATTACGGGGATTAAAGGATTATGGGGATTTTTTGTCCTGTAATCTTTAAATCTCCGCAGGATCCTTCGGACCTGTAATCCCGCTATCTTCTCTTCAACGGCGGCTGGACCTTCTGCCTGGTGATTTGAATTTATGCCTGAAAACAAAAAAGACGGTTACTTCGGCCCATACGGCGGGCAGTTCGTGCCGGAGACGCTGATGTCGGCATTGGCGCAGCTGGACAGGGAGTACCGCGCCGCTATGGCCGATGAGGCCTTTCAGGCCGAGTTCGATCGCTGCCTGCGCGAGATTGCAGGCCGACCGAGCGAAATGTATTTTGCCCGCCGGCTGACGGAAAGCCTCGACGGGGCGAAGATCTACCTGAAGCGCGAGGACATGAACCATACCGGCGCGCATAAGATTAACAACACCCTGGGCCAGGCGCTGCTGACGCTGCGGATGGGCAAGGGTCGGGTCATCGCCGAGACCGGGGCCGGACAGCACGGTGTGGCGACCGCTACGGCGGCGGCTGTCTTCGGGCTGGACTGCGACGTGTACATGGGAACCGAAGACATCCGTCGTCAGGCGCTGAACGTCTTCCGCATGGAGCTCCTGGGCGCTCGCGTCGTGCCCGTTACCACCGGTCAGCGGACGCTCAAGGACGCCTGCAACGAGGCCATGCGAGACTGGATGGGTTCGGTCGAACACACGCATTACATCCTCGGCTCGGTCGTCGGTCCTGCGCCGTTTCCGGAGATGGTGCGCGAATTTCAGTCCTGCATCGGTCGGGAGTCGCGGAAGCAGATGCTCGCTGCCGAGGGGCGCCTGCCGGACGTAATTGTCGCGTGCGTCGGCGGCGGGTCGAACTCAGCCGGCATCTTCGCGCCGATGATCGACGAGGACATCGAGATGGTCGGCGTCGAGGCCGGCGGGCGGAGCATGCGCCTGGGCGACCATGCCGCGTCTCTGGTGGCGGGAACGCCCGGCGTGCTGCACGGCGCGAAAAGTTACGTCCTCCAGGACGACGACGGTCAGACTGCGCAGGTCCACAGCGTATCCGCCGGGCTGGACTATCCCGGCGTCGGGCCCGAACACGCATACTGGAAAGATACAGGCAGGGTGAAATACACAACATGCAGCGACGAAGAGGCCCTCGATGCTGTCGTCGCGCTGTCGCGGGCGGAAGGGATCATCCCCGCCCTGGAATCCGCCCACGCCGTCGCCGAGGCCATGAAACTCGCCCCGAAAATGAAACCGGACCGGATTATTCTTATCAACCTCTCAGGCCGGGGAGATAAGGACTGCAACGAGATAGCAGATATACTTAGATCCCATCCCAATAACCCCTGATCTGACGATAAACCTTCCAGGGACATTGTGGCCGAAAAACAGGAACACACAGTGGCAGACAAGATCTTGACACCAGGCAGCCTTTCATGAATAGGTCGGGCATACTTGCCCGACATCA
>CAYUYD010000352.1:0-2353 GCA_964449105.1 uncultured Planctomycetaceae bacterium
AGATCTCGACATCTTCGTCTCCTCGGGGGACTGGAAGCCGGGCCAATTCAAGTTCTTCAGGAACGACGGCGGCGAAAAGTTCGTGGAGACAAGCAAGGATATCGGGCTTCAATATTCCGGCAGCGGCTTCGCAAGCCAGTTCATCGACTTCGACAACGACGGCTGGCCGGACCTCTACGTATCCCACTTCAATTTCAAGAAAGATGGCGAAAAAGACAAGGTCGCCAGGCATCTGCTCCGCAACAACGGCGACGGCACCTTCGCCGACGTGACGATGGGGGCCGGCATTTCGCAGAAAGGCCGGGACGTCAGCGTCGCCTTCGGAGACATCAATAATGATGGCCATCCGGACCTGTATATCGCCAGCTTCTCAGAGGGCGTGCCTACGGACCCGACGAACATGCTCTATCTCAATAACGGCGACGGCACGTTCACCGACATCACCGCGAAGGCCGGCGTGGGGTGTCCTCCGGGGGACCGCGGTTGCCTGTTGGAGGACGTGGACAACGACGGCTACATCGATCTGCTGATCGTGGGGTCGCGGACGTACCTGTTCAAGAACAACGGCGACTGCACCTTCACCGACACGACTCGGGACTCGGGGATTGCGGATGTGGTGGGCGGACACGGGATCGCCCTGGGAGACCTGGACAACGACGGCGACCTGGACCTGTATGTCACCAATTGGGCCTGGGGGCCGGCGGGGGCGTTCCGCCTGTTCCGCAACAATCAGGACGGGGGCAATTCGATCACCGTCAGGCTTCGCGGCGACAGCAAGTGGAACCGTTCGGCGGTCGGGGCCAAGATCTACGTCTACGAGGCCGGGCACTGCGGTGACAGGAAGCGCCTGCTCGGGTTCCGCGAGGTACAGGCGGGCACGGGCTTCATGACGAGCAAGACCATCCAGCAGCACTTCGGCCTGGGCCGACACCGCGTCTGCGACATCGAGGTCGTATTCCCCGGTTCCGGCAGGAGGGAGAGGCGCCTTTCCGTGCCCATGGGAATCGTGGGCATCAGCGCCACCAGCGGACCCCGGGAGGTTGATGTTGACGATAAGGTCGCGCCAGTCCCGGGAGTCATCCGCCCGTACAGGATCTCCGTGGACAGCACCGGCGCAGGGACTCCGGCTTCGCTCTGCGACGGAAACCGTGGCGGCGAAGGGTGGCAATCGGAGGGCCAGCCTTTCCCTCACTATGTGGAACTGTCGTTCCGCGCGCCTGAACTCGTGCGGGCTGTGGCGATCCACTGGGGCGCGAGCAAGGGCATCCCTTCCACTTCCAGGAGCTACGTCGTTCAATACTGGGACGGCAACGACTACAGGGATCTCGTTCGAGTCAAAGACCGTTCTGAGGAGGCGTGTTCGGTCCACAGTTTCCCGCCCGTGCGCACGAAGAAACTGAGGATATGTCAGTCGCCGATCGGCGGCCATCCAGGGGGCATGTCCGTCATGTGGATCGCCGAGATAGAGGCGATGGCGACGGAACCGAAGGCCGGCCGCCCCGGGAGGGGCTGATGGCGGGTTTGCTTTCGCTAGCCAAGTGGACTCGGGCGATTCCTTCAGCCTCGGTAATCTCGGTTGCCACTTCCTGAAAAGTGCGACTCTCCTCTGCCTTGAGACGTTTCAGCGTGGGCCAAGACTTGAGTCTTCTGCCATTCTGTTTGCGGATGAGAAATCGACCGACCACGCCGTCCAACGGGACTTCGAGCATTTGCTCAAGAGCATGAAGTCCGTATTCGTTGTGGAGATAACGATTGTACAAGACGTCCCTGAGAAACAGGTTGAGACACTTTCTGGCGACTCCCCACGGGATCCCCATTTGATCAGTCTTCCTATCGAGCCATCGACCAAACTTCTCTGTGCTGTGGGTTGGGATGGTATGCAGCTTCAGTTTCGTCGTCAAAAAAGAGCGCACCACCTTAATTGTGCCTTTGGGTTGTCCCCTGACAGCGGAAGCGCCGACAGCCGAGACAGCCACCTTCTTCTGCATCTGCGAGATGAATCGCTTTTTCATTTTCATTCTGCCTACAAGTTCCTTTCTCCAGTCGAGATACGCCGGTAACGGCATTATCTCCCGATGAACCATCGTGGCCGATGGGATGAATGGTGTGTTTTACCAAAGCCGACGGATAGCTATCCGTCGGCTTTCAAATCCCTAAGTTTTGGGAGTATCGAGTATCGGGGGACAGGTGCGAACATTGCGTTCACATCCGGGATTTCCGTTTTGCGTTGACGTTTGCGCGCGCAAACGTCAACGGAAAAACGGGGGGTAACGAAAAAAATCAAAAAAATTTCTTCCGTGGCGGACAAGCACTTACGTCATTTCGGCGGTTTTTGCGTTGAAGTTTGCGCGCG
>CAYUYD010000353.1:0-2022 GCA_964449105.1 uncultured Planctomycetaceae bacterium
TCCGCCCTCCGTAACGGCGTCGGCGCCCTTCACCGGAACAACTTTACCCGAGGTCTTCAGGCTTTCGGGCTTCTCGAAGCCTTCGATAAGCACCTCTGCCGCCGATGCCGGCATGGCGGTCGGAACCGCTACAAAAACCACCAGGAGGAGAATCAGCACGCTCGAAGAAGATGTCTTTCCGATATCCATATCGCACCCCGTAATCAGCGTTCAGTAATCAGCCTTCAGCAATCAGCCGCCGACTTCACCGACCTACCTGCCTCCAGGCGGGTTTGGCCTCTTCTGATGGCTGAATGCTGAATGCTGATCGCTGACGACTTCTGTTACATTTATAATACCATGAAAAAGATTGAGGTTCAAGAATCGCTTTGGTCGTATAATATAATAGGAGAACTTGGATGATAACTGCATGGAAGAGACTGTGTCTGGCAGGGGCGATTGCGCTGGTGCTCCGACCCGCTGCAACCTTTGCCCAGGCCCGAAGTCGGTACCAATGGAAAACGCCGACCGTCAGCGGTATCAGGACAATCGGGGGCGATTTTTCAACATCCTCTTCCGGCATGGGCAACCTTACGCAGCCAGGCGCGGGCGCGCCGGAAGGCATCCTGAAAAGTTCCATTACAAGCAATTATAATATTAGTCGCAGCGCCGCAGGGAAGGGCGCACTTAAAACCAGCCTGCCCAAATACGCCGGTCTGAAGGGGCAGACCTACGGCAGCACAAAGATTAAACTCCCCGTAATGATGGATGAGCCGGGGCGACCCAGGGACTACACTGCCGGCATTGAATATACCACAACAGCCCCCAGCGTCCAATCCGACCTGTTGTCCAAAAGAGAACCGACCACTACATCGAGTACGACTAAGCCGGAAGAATCCAAGCCTATTTCTTCGTTCGTCCCCGACGAACCGAGCCGGTATCAAAAATACATGCAGCAGGGTGAGCAGGCCTTCCGAGCGGAACGATATATAGAGGCCGCCGATGCCTTCGAAGTCGCTATCGCCATAGGGCGATATTTACCGGAAAGCCACATCAGTCTGGTTCACGCATATTCGGCCATGGGGCGTTACCACTCGGCAGCGTATCAACTGCGTCAGTCCTTGAAGCATTTCCCGGAACTTCCGCTTGTGTCTTTGCGTGTTCGCCTGTTCTATGGGCAGACCGAAACGTTCGTCGGTCAAATTGATAAATTACAACTGGAGGCTCAGAAGCCTTACGCCGAGGCGGACCTGTCTTTGCTGCTGGCGTACTTTAAGTACTTCGACGGCGCCGAGACCGATGCCGCAAAGATACTCCGGCGGGCATGGGACGCAGGAAAAGACGATCCGGAGACCGCCGAAGCCGTTGAGACCTTCTGGAACGGAATGGTCGAAGCCGGTAAGGCGGAGGGCGACCTGTCCCCCACAACGAAACCGGCGGGTCAGGACCTTCCGGCAGATAGTAAGCATGCGGTAATGCTGCCGACTGTAAGCCGGCAGCCGACTACCGCACCCGCCGACCACGACACCGGTAATCATGCAGCCGAAAAAATGAACGCACGGGAAAACGGGCAGGACAGATCGCAACCGTAACCGTTCAGGTTTTTCAATAGTAACAGGCCCCCGCTTTAGCGCGGGCCTGTTACAAAACCGACCATGAGGCGCGCCGACGCGCCTGCCTGAACGAATAAAAATAGAACAAGGGGAACAGTCCCCTGAAAGACACTCAAAAGCATTGCGTTATACTATTAAAGGCCGCTTCTTTGCTGCCCGATAAGTCTAATTGTTACAAGGATATAAGTCTGTTTACCACGTTGGGGCATGAGTAACGATATTCCAAAACCAGAAGCCGACAAACCGCACAGCGGGTTTCTCACCCGGTGCGGCGGCGTGGCGATTCGCCACCATCTGGCCTTCAATCTCGTTGTCCATAATGTCCTGTTCACGCTGGCGCTTCTATTGGTGTATATGGTTCGCTACGACGCCGGGTGGGCCGGCGAAGGCTCAAAGACGCCCTGGTTCACCAGCCATTTCCTTCCTTCGC
>CAYUYD010000353.1:2032-2292 GCA_964449105.1 uncultured Planctomycetaceae bacterium
CCTGATCGTCAAGTCGATCATCTTCCACTGGATGAAACTGTTCCGGGGGTGGTGGCAGTATGCCGGTATCCGCGACGTGGTGAACATCGTCATCGCCTCCTGGATATTCCTGTTTGTTGCCTATGGCGCCGTTATGGTTTTTGTGTATCTGCCGCAGCAGGCATGGATTGGCCGCGAACCGGTATTCAAGCATTACAGCAGGGGCGTGCTGGTGCTGGATTTCATGGCTACAATCTTCCTGGTCTGCACCGCCAGGCTCG
>CAYUYD010000354.1:0-2285 GCA_964449105.1 uncultured Planctomycetaceae bacterium
GGCGGACGACGACCTTCTGGTTGCTCACACCGATGGCCACGTTGGCCCCGCCGAATCTCGACGCGCTTCGCTATTTCCCGGCATCGGAAACGCCGGGGGCCTCATGCGCTGATGAAGATAAGGAGATCACGGGGTATCGGCTGAGTGTCCTTCATGAACTCACGAATGACAGGGCCGCGTCACCATTGCTCATCACGACCTGCATCCAGGCGCTGGTCCAGAAGACCATTTCACCAAAGGCCCTCCATGAACATAGCCTGACTCTTTCGGTTGGAGACGACCACGAACTTGAACCTCTTCTGGCGGGATTAACCGCCGCCGGATATGAATTCTCCGCTGAAGTCGTGGAGAAGGGATATGCCGCACTCAAAGGAGGCCTTCTCGACATCTGGCCCCCCTCCCAACCCTGGCCTCTGCGGCTTGAGTTCTTTGGCTCAGAAATAGAGTCCATCAGGACTTTTGACCCATCAAACCAGAGATCCGTGAAGAAACTGACCTCTGCGGCGCTCCTGCCGGCCACCGAAAAAACCGTCACACCCGCGCCGGCCCCGGTGCAATCCTATTTCCCGGATGATCTGGTCGTCTTGTGGTCCGATACGGACAGCATTGTCGAGCACGCGGAAGCCTATAAACAATCCCACATGGAATCCTCCGCCGCGAATCTTATTGTCCCTTTGAAATCGTTGCGCTCCTCGCTGAAACAGAAGACGAATATCATCGAAATTATGACGGGAGTGGAAGACTGCGCGGCATCACCCGCCCCGCTTACGACGGATTTCTCTACCGTACGAGCGATATTGGATCTTCCGTCTCCCGGGCTGCATCCGGACGTACTCGAGGAAGCACGGCGCCGGTTACTTGAAGATCTCAAGAAACAATCCCAATCCGGGCGGGCCGTTAATATCTTCTTTGATACCGAAGGCGCACGTGACCATTTCAAGGCTGAAATTCGCAAGACGACGAAGATGGCAGAAAAACTCTCTTTCAGTTTCGATGTGGGAGTTGTTTCCGAAGGATTCGTCAGTCCGTCCCTGGACCTGATCCTTGTCACGGAATCTGATCTTTACGGACGGCGGAAAGAACAGGCCCAGCGGTACAATCCACACGGGCATCGGTTCCGCTCGCCCGCCTTGACCGGGGAACGCATCACCGATCTCACGGATATTGAGCCGGGCGACCTGGTCGTACACGTGGAACACGGGGTGGGGAAATACATGGGACTCCACGAAATCACTTTCAACGCACGGCAACAGGAAGTCCTGAGCATTGAATACGCCGACGGTGCCAAGCTTCATGTGCCCGTTTCTCAAGCCCATCTCCTGAGCCGATATGTGGGTGTTTCCAGGCGCCGCACGGCGCTCCATCGTTTGGGAGGCAAAAGGTGGAGCAGGGAAAAATCCGCGGCACAACACGCCATCGCGGACATGGCCGCCACGCTTCTTCAGACACAGGCACTGAGGAATCTGCAGAAGGGTCACGCATTCCCGCCCGACGGCGCATGGCAGCACGAATTCGAAGCCACGTTCCCGTACCGTGAAACCCAGGACCAGAAGGACGCTATCACGGAAGTCAAAGCCGACATGGAATCGACGCACCCCATGGATCGATTGATCTGTGGCGACGCGGGATACGGCAAGACGGAGGTGGCCATCCGCAGCGCGTTCAAGACGGCTATGGCGGCCAAACAGACGGCTGTACTCGTCCCCACGACGGTACTTGCTCAGCAACATTTCGACACATTCCGAAACCGAATGCAGCCCTACCCGATCCGCGTCGAAATGCTCAGCCGGTTTCGTCCCAAGTCACAGCACACGGAAATCCTGAAAGGACTGGAAAGCGGTGTCATTGACATCGTGATCGGCACCCACGCACTCCTCCAGCCCCACGTGCGGTTCAAGGATCTTGGCCTGGTGGTCATTGATGAGGAACAACGGTTCGGAGTGCGTCACAAGGAGTGGTTCAAACACATTCGTCGCCTCGTTGACGTCATCACCCTTACGGCCACACCTATTCCGCGGACACTTTACATGGGCATGACCGGGGCCCGGGACATGAGCCTCATTCAGACCGCACCGCGGGAACGGATGGCCATTGAAACGATTGTGACAAGGAACACAGATGACGTTATCCGTAGCGCCATCCTGCATGAGCTCAGCCGCGAAGGCCAGGCCTTCTTCCTTCACAACCGGGTCATGACTATTGACAAAGTCCAGGCCCGACTCAGCCGTCTTATACCGGAAGCCAGGATCGAAGTCGCCCACGGACAGATGCCTTCGTCACAACTT
>CAYUYD010000355.1:0-2253 GCA_964449105.1 uncultured Planctomycetaceae bacterium
TTGTCGCAAGGGCAATGCTCTTCAGATTGGTCTGGCATACGACTGCTCTTGCCGCCTCTTTCGCCTTATTCAGGCTTGGCAGCAAAATCGAAATCAGCAGTGCCAGGATGGCGACGACGACCAAAAGCTCAACGAGCGTAAAGCCGAGGGCGGGCCGCCTGGAGGTGCTATGCGAAAAACGGACACTCGGCGGGAGGTTATACTGTCGCCGTAAACACGAGGAGTGTTCGTTACGGCACAGCACTCGGAAGAATCCAAACTGGAAGCGGCTCGACATTGTAATTTCGTCCTGCGTCTTCGCCTTTGAACCGGTCGCCACGGGCGACTCGCTGCGGCGAGACGACTCAACGCCCCAGCCAGCCGGGCGACGCACCCGGCGGCAACGCGACACATAGTATCCCTGCGTAAGCGGTGCTATGCACTACTCACTTCACTCTATTTCTATTTTATTATTTTATCCGGGTTTTCTATTGTGTCAAGAGCACTTTGCGGATAGTATCATAAAACTTTGCGGCAGGACGGACCTTCGGCCCGCCGCTAAGCAACACTTGTCTTGACAGGAGAGTCCGGATGAAGAGAAAAAAAAAGAAGAAACAAGAGTGGAAAATAATCCTGATGGACATCCCATGGGATATCCACTTTGGGCGTCAGGTTCAGAAGGGTATTTGCCGGTTTGCCGGGCCCAATAGCCTGTGGGTATTTCATCGCGTACGGCATCAGGATGCCATTAGGCAGATGCAGGATGCCGACACGGTCGGGATGATTTCGATGCGACAGCCAGAGGACTGCGCGGCCGACGCCCGGTGTTACGGACTGGCGGCGGTGGGTGTTGGAAAATGGTCGCCGGAGCACAAAGCCCTCGACCTGGCGTACGTCGATGTCGATCCGAATGCGATGGGCGAGACAGCCGCCGAGTATTTTATCAATCGCGGCTTCAGCAATTTCGGAATGTTCGATGCGGACCAAACTCACCACTCCCGATATCGCGGCAAGGCATTTGTCGCGGCGCTTCGTCGGAAGAAACTTCCCTGCGACGTTTTCGACCGCGACAGGGAATACCCGCCGTGCGGCGGGCCGATGCCGGTCATATCAGAAGACTCCGAACAGATTCGCCGCTGGCTGGCTGGCCTGCCCAAACCGCTGGGGGTATTCTGCATTGACGATTCAACAGGGCTGTGGATCTGCGAAGTGTGCCGGCGAACTGGCGTCCATGTCCCCGAAGAGGTCGCTGTCCTCAGCGCCGACGACGACAAACTTATCTGCAACATGAGCCATCCGCCCCTTTCCAGCATCGTCGTCCCCGCCGAGCAGGTCGGTTTCGAGGCGGCCAAACTGATGGATGCCCTGCTGGGCGGGCAAAAGGCCCCGAAACGCCCCATTTTGTTGCCCCCGATGGGCGTTACGACGCGGCAGTCCACCGACGTGATGACCATCGAGGATGCCTTTGTCGTCAGGGCTGTGCGGTTCATCCGCGAGAACGCCCAAAGAGGTATCCGTGTTGAAGAAGTAGCCGAAGCGGTGTCGATGTCGCGCCGAGCGATGGAGCGGCGGTTTCGCAAGTTCATCGGGCGAAGCCCCTTCGACGAGATACGCCGGGTGCAGATCGAACATATCAAGATGATTCTTGCCCGGACTGATAAGACACTCGAAACCCTTACGCCGGAATGCGGATTCGAGAGCGTCATGTGCATGAGCCTTGCCTTCAGGAAGGCCACCGGTATGGCGCCCGGCGCCTGGCGAAAGCAGTTCCGCGCCCAATAAGCGAGGAAAACCTTGCGGTTTGTCGGCAGGTGAGTAAAATATTCTCGATGTGCCCGGATGAGCATGACGGAGTATCAGTTGGATTCGACACCTTTACAACCAATCGCCCGGCACGACCAGGCCGGTCGGCGCGGCGACAAGAAGCCCCGGCTTCATGAGTACTTCCGCGCAGATGACCCAGCGGGTCTGCTCCTTGGCCTTGTTCAGCGTCGGCATGAGAATCGAAACAAGAAGCGCGATAATCGCAACGACAACGAGCAATTCGACCAGGGTAAAACCGTGCGTTCACTTCGTCATAGTTGCCCCCCTGCTTTATTACCCCCCAGCCCACGGAGAAGGCGTGGGCTGGAGGTAAAACCACTTGGAAAGTCTTTTGCAGACAGATTTTTTCTGTTCGCCCCACAGCCCACAGATAGCTCTCCGTGGGCTGTGAGACCCGGAACAATCCATTGTCAATTAACGCCTCTTTCGGCGGATCAAAACGCCGATTCC
>CAYUYD010000356.1:0-2246 GCA_964449105.1 uncultured Planctomycetaceae bacterium
ATATCATGAAAGAGAGTCCCTGCAGCTTGGAGTCCGAGGAGTTCGATCCACCGAGAGGCCCACTCACCTGTTGAAATCGCACGAATCTCTAGAGGGTGTGAGGGATCTGGTTGTGGAGAATACTCGCTTGGATCAAGCTGACTGTTACCATTGAAATCGAATCCGTAGTTCAGATTTAATGTGCCCGTAATGTTACCGGGGAATGCAATCTGAGCAGCGGTTGCAGGATCAGCAGGCATCGCTCCGCCAGTAATCTCGGAACCATCAGCACGAGTGACTCTATAGTACGCCTGATCCCGCAGGGCTGTTGGCTGAACATTGAGTTCGAGAGAGATTCGGAACTCTGCATCCTCCTCCGCAACGACGTAGAGCGTGTGTGTATCGGGGATAGGCTGACCAGGCCCCTCGCTTCTCGTCTTCGTCTCAATGATGCGGTTGACGTGGTGCTTATCCTCGCTCTCGTACGCCTTTACGAAGTCGACATTAATGATAGTAACCCGCACCCGGTCGTTATGCACCCAGCCCGCCGGGCCGTTTGTGCCGTCCGGGTCCACTTCCACCGTGATCGGCTCCCGGTCCGCTACGCGCACGCCCTCCAGCGCCAGATGAATGGTCCGCCCGCCGACGAACGGCAGCGCAAAGAGATCATTCCCATGGTACTCGTCCGGCGCCACGTAGTCCCCGCCATTCTTCACCGGCTTCGCGTCCCGCAACACAAAGGCGTTCTTTCGCCACAGGCGCAGTTTCCCTGAGGTGGACGGCGTCTGGTTGGTCGAGGGAACCGCCGCGTCGTATGTCAACCGCATGCTCAACTTCGCCGGGTCCAGTGGTTCTCGGAACTCGATGACCACCGGTGTGAACGAGGGACCGTTGGTGATGTGGAGGTCGGCGTGGTCCACCACCCCATCTGTATCCGCATCGCCATTGTTCACACATAAATACTTGCCGGGATATTCAGGCTTGTTCACGGCATCTTCGATCCGATCCTCGTATTCGTTCCGTTCTGGAAGCTTCAAGCCCCGGGTGTTGTCACTGTCCACATCTTCGTCCACGCAAATGACCGTCACATGGTCCTTGTCCTTGAGCCAGTTGCCGTCACCCTTGGGATCAAACTCCGCCTCGATATCCGTCTCGTATGGGCCTCGGGCAATCCCCTCCATGTACAGCGTCACATCCGTGCCGCTCTTGATGATGGTGCGTGCCGGGTATTCCTTCGACTTCACCCAGTTGCCGCCATCGTCCACCGCCTTGGGACCCCGGCTGCCCGCCGGTTGTTCGTTCCATATCCGGATCGCGCCGGCGTCCGCCACGTACCAGTGCTTCGGGTTTGGGCCCACCTGCCGTACCTTGTTGGGATCGGATTCGCTATACAGGAACTTCACCTTGGCCTTGGCCCAGTCGATCGGCCCCGCGTCCTTCACGTCCAGAACGATGGGCACAAAGTTCGTGCTCGCGCATGCGGCCCCGTCTGGGCCAAAGAAACCCAATCCGTCCACCAGATCCGGAATCTGGTCGTTGTCGGAATCTCCGTCGTTGCGGGGAATGTACTTGCCGGGCTTATCTTCTTCGATACTGTCTTCTGATTCATCCCTGTTCGGTCCGCCAAGCACGTCGTTATTATTGTCGCTGTCTACATCCAGATCAATTCGATGTGCCTCGGCATCCACTTTGGCTGACCAGTGCCACAGGTTGGTTCCCACCACGCCCACGCCGCCGGGTCCACCTGCGCCCGGTCGGGGAATCGGCCGGATATTTCCTTCACACCGCAACGGAAATTCGCCTGCATTAACCGGCAATGTGAAGATACCCATAACTTTGATAGCCCCTGGCGTATCGATTAACCGTAAAAAGTCCAGCGATTCAGGATTCGCCCAGATATCCACATGTGTGACAGGATCATTGGTTGAAGCCGTTTTAAACGGCAGAAATATCCATCGCGGTGGCGGCACAAAGGTCTTACTCATCACGCTGACCGCATTGGTTGTTCCCAGGATAATAATCTGGTCCGCTTGCGTGATTTCCTCGTCGTTGTAGTCAATCTGGTCGTTCTTTGCCACGGCCTTGTCTTTGACCTGCACTTTGTGACTCGCCGCCCGCGCAGGCACCAGGCCAACCGTCAGCGCTGCCAGCCAAACCAGTATGGCCATGATATGTATTCTTCTGCTCATGGTTTAACCTTTGCTTTTATGTATGTCCCGGCTTCTTGTCGATCTTAAAAATCTCTTCCAGGTAAAACTTCGCTATTT
>CAYUYD010000357.1:0-2231 GCA_964449105.1 uncultured Planctomycetaceae bacterium
CCGCCCGCCCAGGCCCCTGCCGGAATGGCCGACGCCGTCTTGGAAAGGGCGCAGCGCAGGCACGCCGGATGGTGGCTGGGACACCTGGCGCAGGCTGCGGTCGTGCTGCTGGCCGTCGGCGTCGGTGTAACGGTAACCGCCTGGCTGAACAGGCCGACGCATCCACGGCAGCCCGAGCGGCAAACGCCATATCCCTCAAAAACGCCGGTCCTTGCCAAGGGAAAAATCGCCGACGTGGGCGGTCTCGCAATGGCGGAAACAACAAACGTATTCATCAATACCGACAACCTTCTCCTGACCCAGCGAGAAGTCGAGCGCGTCTTCGGGGAAAACAGCATCAAGCCGATAGTGGAAATCGCCGAAGCGCCGAAGAGCGACCTGGAACCGAGAGGGCGGGCCAATTTCTACAACCAAACCCAGGTTACGCCGAACCAGGTCCGATACGAGGTGGCGATAACCGATAATCAGATGCGGCAGATCGTGTCGGAGTTGAACGAAATCCGCGCCAAGCAGAACGTCGCACAGAGTCCCGCCGGATACGGCGTCTATAATGATGCCGGTGCTTTAGCTCCGGCCAAGACTGATTATCGTTTCAAGTCCGCTGATGAACGGGCGGGCGGGGATATGGCCCGTCTGGAGCGTAACGCCGAGGGGCATAAAGTTGCCGATCAAGTTGCAGGGAAGATAAGAGAGACTGCTTCGCAGCCGGCTTTGGCGTCTGTGGCAAAATCATCTGCAGCTCCGACGACCATGCCCGCTTCGGCCGTTGTGGCGCAGCAATCGCTGCCGGATAAAGCTGGCGATGTTCGTCAGGATCAGGCTGTTCGCCGGCAGGCCACTACAATGGCGACCGCCAACGTCCGCCAGTTGGTGGTGATACTCAACGCCGTCGGCGGGGAGTGATGGGCCAGTAAAATGAACCACAAAGGGCACAAAGAACACAAAGAATAGAGGAGTTTTTAAAACACCTCTTTATTTTCTTTGTGTTCTTTGTGCCCTTTGTGGTTCATTTTTTTTACGCGTTACCTGCGGCGGCGGAGCAGCCCTATCGCACCGAGCGTCAGCAGGATCATCGTTCCCGGTTCAGGAATCACCGTATTGACGAACCCGGCATAGTCGCCGATGCGAATACCCATGAACCAATCCGGATCGAGAGACGGCGTGTTCGGATCATTGAACCATGTCTGTCCACTGTGTTCGGGGTAAGCGCTGATTGCGGCAAGTTGCCACTCGTCGCCGACCTTTATAAACCATCCGCCGCCGGAGTCCCACTCGGCCGGAGCGGCTTCATAGACCACGTATCCGCCGACGCCGGCCGTGCCGTCAAAGTCGGCCACTATGACATCCGATGTGTACGCGATGCCGCCAGCGCCGGTGCAAGGGACGTTCTCCTGGGTAGAGTTGAATGCGTTCTGTCCCCAAAGTTGCTGCTGATCGTCGCCGGTGGACCAGGCATAACCATAGAGTTTGGCGCCGTCCATTAGATCGGCACCGCGGCCTCTGCCGAATCCGCCCATTACGAAGGAAATGCCCGATGTATATGCACCGGTGTAAGTTGTAACGAAATCGCTCAGGTTTGCCGGACCGCCTCCCAGAGTCGTCAGCCGGACTACACGAAGGTCGGCCTTTTCATAGCCGTAGTCTTCGGGAACGAAGATTTCGGCCGCTTTGTATTCCACGCCGCCTAACCAGACTGACGATCCGACACCCCACCCCTGATGCCGTGTCGTGACGATGTAGTTGGTAGTCGTCCAGTCGCTGTACCCGACGGCGACGCATGAGGCGCTGTTGTCCCGCCACTGTCCGAGAACGGCGTCGGATGGCTTCCCGGCCCAGTTTACCGGCGGCTCATCATCGGCATGCGAAATGACGCCGAAAGCCGGCGTAACCATCGCAAAACACAAAACCATTACTGCAACTGCCGCCAGACGGATTGAACGCATAGGTTTCCTCCTCGCGAAGCCAATTTTACTGAAACCTCAAGCACCTTTATTATACCTATTATACCCCATCTCGGCGGTTTTGCCAAGAGACCTTTTTGCTTTTTCTGCATTTTTTTTACCGCAGGCAACGAAAATTACTCATAAATCATTCGTGCAGTTCGTGTAATTCGTGTAACCTGTGATTTCCCTTATGGGGCTATGCGGAGTGAACCCATGCGTTTTACGAAGATGCACGGCATTGGTAACGATTATGTTTGCGTGGACTGCTTTTCTGAGGCAGTGGACGAT
>CAYUYD010000358.1:0-2226 GCA_964449105.1 uncultured Planctomycetaceae bacterium
GGTAGCTCGTCGGGCTCATAACCCGGAGGTCGTGGGTTCGAATCCCACCCCCGCTATGCTGCTCGGAACGCAGGCCCTGGGCTAGATGCCCGGGGCCTCGTTCGTTTCTGCATCCACGAGGCGTTCTCGCAGAGTCCTTCGGACTGGCAGCGGTTCCGGGCGCGATCTTGCGGGCACCCGCACCATCTACGCCACAACGCCGCCACCGAACTGCGGAAGGAGTTCGGTATCGAAGCCGCCCGCATCATTCCGCCTTCGCATGGCTACGGGGTGCAATCCTGTGCAATGAAGTGAACAATTGCCTTGGCTTACCCGCCAGAACCTTGCCCCTTGTTCGTCAACAGGTTACGCGCAGCCGCCAACCTTTTCCGGGTGTAAGCCTTATAACCCGGAGGTCGCAGGGACGCATTTCAATGCCCTGACGCGATAGTAAGTGTTTGCGGAACCTCGGTATGGTATAATTGTAATAAGGATGTCGAGTATCGCCAGATGACCATACAACGTTTCATCGCAACGATCTGCATGGCAGCCATTCTTACCGCTGCCTGGTTGCCATTGGGTACAGCCGACGAGCACCAGGCAGGGGGAGGCTGTACTTCCGGCTTATCCCAGATCCTTCACGCGACAGACCGATACGTCGCTGTCGCCTACGCCGGCCGGAAACCCACTGACAGCGTCCGATACCTCCGTTCGGACCTTTCGCTGCCGTGCATCGTCTCCTTGCAACATGATTGTTCACATGACCTCCTTTGGATACCGGCGTCGGATGCTAACGACACATTGCGTGCACCGTCTGCTCGGACGCTATTTACCCTTCACTGCCTCCTCACCGTGTAGCCGCAACGTCTCACCATTTTCCGATTCAGGTAGTGGCGCCCTTTGTGAGCGCTACGCCGGCAATATCCAACTTTAACCCCATGTCGGCTGAGGCTGTCCACAGGTTGTCTGCAGCCACAGGGGCTTGCCAGGCCGGGAGCAACTGTAATGAAAAACTCAAGAACTACAAACTTTGACATAAACACTGTGCTGGTCAAGGCCCAGAGCCTGCTGGACCAGGGGCAGACGGCGGAAGCCTTGGAGATGCTCAGTTTCTGCGGGCGAAACACACATGGCATCGAGAACGCCAAAGGGGTCTGCCTGCTGCGATTGGGCAGATACGACGCCGCCTTGAAGATTCTCCGAGAGTTGGTTTTTCCAAGAGGGGCGTTCTCGATCCCTGACGACACTCCCACGGTTTTCAGAACGAACTACATCACGGCAATGTTGTTGTCGGGCAGTGTTATGACCGCTGGTGAGCTTCTGAAGGATGTCCCCGATCGCAGCCACTCAGCCGTTCAACGCCTCAAGACTGCGATACGCCAATGGAGGCGGTCGCTGCCATGGTGGCGCCAATTGCTTCTTTGGGTTGGAGCATACCCGGATAAACCGGTACGGCTTGACTATCCGCCCGGCGACCTGGACGGTCTGCACACAGAGGATATACCCGGCCCGAGAAAGCGTGTTGCATGAGCGCCCGGACGAAACGTGAACCCCCAAGGCATCCGGGCACGTCTTCCGTTGGTCCGTCAACCGCTATTGCCGCTGATGCGTGTCGGCCTTGTTGGCGCTGTCGTTGACGGACTTCCAGCCTTTCCGGGCGTTGCGGGCGTATTTCTGCACCTGGTTCCAGCCGCGATGGGCCTTCTCGCCCACGATGCGGGCCTTGTCTTCATCGCTTAGGCCGGGCGAACTGGTCAGGTAGAAGATGCCCACGCACATGACGATGATGACTACCAGACATCCGAGGGTCTTCATGATTTTCTCCCTTCCGCGGCCATCACCGCGCCGTCTCCGGCAGGATCGTAACGGCCACCACCGCGCCCATGGCAAGGATCACCGCCGCCAGCACGATAGCGACGGCAAAGTTGCCCTTGCGGAGTTCCTCCATCTCGTCGAGCCTGGGCGTCAGAGCGGTGAACACCTTCAGCGCCACGCCCAGGCCGATGCCCATGGAAATCGCCCCGGCAATGGCCCAGCCGACCGTCACCAGGTACTGCAGCATGACCATTTTGAAGTACGCCATAACTGTGTCCCTTTCATTTCCTGAATCGTCTCGCCACAGGCGAGTCGCCACGGCGACAGATATGGCCATGGCCGAAAATCCTTTCCGAGTACCGTAGGCATGATACCACAGGTTCCGCCGGAACGAAACTCCCCCAAACCGACGGATAGAGATCGGAAGAGCGT
>CAYUYD010000359.1:0-2222 GCA_964449105.1 uncultured Planctomycetaceae bacterium
GAGAAGGTCTTCACAATCGTAGCCAGTCGTCATCATGCCGACGGTGACACAAAGGCGGGTCTTGGAACTGATGTAGCCCTCCAGAAACCGGGTGTGCCCGTTCAAGTTGTTGTTGGCGAAACTGGCAGCCATCTGCTGGGCGTCCTGAACAAGGGAAGTTACTTGGACGGCGAAGTCGGAGTTGTACTTGCCGGGAAAGAGCACGTGCGCCATCTCGTTTAACTTCTGAACGATGCGCGTCGCGTGGTCCTGACGGACACAGAAGATGATGGTTTTGCCGATCTCGCTGCTCAGTGGATCGCAAAGAGCGTTCTTGAGAAAGGTCTCGCAGAAGACGCGATTCGTTTCATCGGAGAAGAATTTCTTCTCGAAGTCTCTCCCGAAAAAGCTCTGTTCGACCAATTCGCCGTCCTCGTTCTCCTGCATGACGGCATACCCTTCATCAGAGAGCAGTTCCGTGGTGATTTCCGTCCGTGCGTCGACGACCACCGGATTGAGCAGCCACTTTTCTCTGACACCGTCAATGAGGCTGTAGCGATAGGTCGGTGTACCGCTCTCGCAGCCGAATGTCTTGTAGGTGTCCAGCAGTTGACGGCGTTCCCACGCGCGCGGGTCGCGTTCGTTGATCCGGGCAGGGTCGATCCTCCTGAGGTAGTCCTTCGGCGTCGCCGTCAGTCCGAGTTTGTAGCCGATGAAATACTCGAACACGGCGCGGCTGTTGCCGCCAATGGAACGATGGGCCTCGTCGGAAATCAGGAGGTCAAAATCGGTCGGCGAGAACAGCTGCCTGTACTTGTTGTTGAATTGCAGGCTCTGAACCGTGGAAACGACGATCTCCGCCTTGCGCCAGTCGTCACGGTTCTCCTTGTAGATGACCGTGCGGAAATCGTTTTTAAGAAGCCGGACGAAAGCTTTCCAAGCCTGGGTTTCGAGTTCCAGGCGGTCCACGAGGAACAAGGCCCGCTTGGCGTTACCGGTCCTCATGAAAAGCTTGATGACGGCGGCGGCAGTCAGGGTCTTGCCGGTGCCGGTGGCCATCTCAAACAGAAAGCGCGTCTCGCCTCTCCGGACAGCGTTTTGCAGAGACAGGACGGCCCGAAGCTGGTAAGGGCGCAGGAGTTTCAATCCTGTTTCTTCGATGTAGGCATCCCGCCGGGCCGGATCGTTCCAGCGGGGATCGCTTCGGTAGTTCGGATTCTGGGTGACAGCAACATAATCCCTTTCAACCTTCTCGCTGATCAGCGCATCGGGATTGGGTTTGAAGTCATGGAAATAGCCGAGGGATTCCGGTGTCGGAAACTCGGTAATCAGTGTGGGATTGCCCTGCTCCAAATCCCAAAAGTAATGCAGGTTTCCATTCGACAGGATGACGAACCGGACATTCTGAGAATGGGCGTACTTTCGGGCCTGCTCTTTGCCGACAAGGGGGTCGTGCTTCTCGGACTTCGCCTCCAAGACGGTAATGGGGAATCCGCGCTCATCCAGCAGGAGGTAATCAACAAAGCCGTTGGCGGTTTTCTCGAAGTCTTCGCCGAGGTCATCCAGGGTTTTCTTCTTGAGTTTGACGTTTGCTTCCAGCGCGATGTTGGCAGGGCCGTTCTCTCCATCAAAGAACCGCCAACCCGACCTCCGGAGAAGGTCGTTGATCAGAATCCTTGCTTTGGCTTCTTTTTGCATATCGCTATGCTCTTCCAGCCCGACAAGGCTTTTTACTGAAGGTTGAAAAGCGTCTGACGATTCTCTCAAATACCTCTAAGATTTTGTGAACTCTACACTTTCCTATAGAGTCTGTCAAACACAGGTCAACATTTTTTACGTCATTAATGCCGCTTCATCAGGTGCTGAACCGCCTTCTCCAGGCCGTCGAGGGTGAGTTCGAACATGGGGAAGATCTTCCAGATCGCGCCGATGGTCCAGGTATAGCCCCAGCTCGACTCCGGTTGGGGGTTCAACCAGACGGCATGCCGGAAGGTCCTGGCGAGGAATTTCAGGCGTTCTTCGCTGGTCCGACTCTCCTTCTGCCCGACGTAGATGGCGGCGTTCGCCCCCGTCAGCTCGTAGGGGGCCATCGCTGCGTCACCCACGATGATGAGGCGGGTCTCCGGATCCCGGCGTGTGAACTCCTCGATCGCCTCCGGCCTGAGGTGCCGCTGCGGATCGAGCCAGATGCTGCTGTAGAGTGTGTTGTGAAAATAGTAGATCTTGAGGTCCTTGAACTGGGA
>CAYUYD010000360.1:0-2196 GCA_964449105.1 uncultured Planctomycetaceae bacterium
TATAGCTCAGTTGGTAGAGCACCTGGTTGTGGTCCAGGGGGTCACGGGTTCGAGCCCCGTCATCCACCCTTCCTTCAAAGCCGGCAGATGAGCGGAGCGAATCTGCCGGGAATTTTCATGTATTGGAGATGTGCCGATGAGTCGAATCACGGTTACAAAACCCGGCGACGACGAACTGGAAAAGATGGGCGCAAAGTCCTGGGCCATCTGGACCTGCGGCGTCTCAAAGTTCGACTGGCACTACGACCAGAAGGAAACCTGTTACATCCTCGCCGGGAGAGTTACCATAACGACCGGCGATGAGAAAATCACCTTCGGGCCTGAAGATATGGTCGTCTTTCCCGAAGGGCTTGACTGCACATGGGACGTAACCGAGCCGGTCCGCAAGCATTATAAGTTCGGATAACGCCTGAATTTCAGGCATTGTCGAGAAGGTCTTACCCGCTACGGCGGGTAGGCCGAATTGAGGTCGATACTATGAAACGCAGGATTCTCGCTGGTTTGTCAATATTGCTGTGCGTGGTGGTCCTGTCGGGCTGTGGTGGACCTGACACCCGGCAGTTGGTAAAGCAGGGCGTAAGTCAATTACAGACCGGTCGGCTTGACAAGGCCGAAGCCACTCTCAAACGTGTCCTGGCTGTGGAACCTTCGAACCCCGATGCGCTGTTTTACATGGCTCAGGTCTATCAGGCCCGCGGGTTTTACGAGATGGCGGTCTATTATTATCAGTGCTGCCTGGACGCCGCTCCGGGCTATCCCGGCGTGGCGGAACACCTCGCAAAGGCCCAGCGTCAAGCCCACCCAGCCGGGGCGAAACTGCGATTCGTACCCGATTTGAAGGAAGAATAAGTTCCTGCGGTGGTACGGCAGGGTATTTGTCGTGGCTTCCGGAAATGGGCAATGAAGGTTATCGAAGTCGAGCGAAAATCGAGTCTCCTGACCTGCTCAAGCCTTCCGTGCCTAAGCCGTATCCCCACGATTAACATCACTTCCGGCTGCGCGCATCAGTGCCTTTATTGCTATGGTCGGGGATATTCGACCGCACCCGGCGACCAGGGCATTTATCTGTATTCGAACCTGCTTGAGAGGTTGCAGGCCGAACTGCCCCGCAAGCGCCGCCGGCCCGAGCGGGTCTATTTCTGCCCGTCATGCGACCCATTTCAGCCGGTCCCTGCCGTTCAGAAAACCACGGCGGCACTTATGGAGTATCTCCTGGCCTCCGGCGTCTCTGTGGCTTTCCTGACTAAAGGGCGAATTTCGCGGCAGTGCATGGAACTGTTTGGTCGGTATCCACGAAGGGTTCACGCGCAAATTGGTTTAATCAGCCTCGACCAGGATTTGCTGGACCTCGTGGAACCCAACGCCGCTGCTGCTACGGAGCGTTTGGAACAAATGGCCGAATTGGCCCGCCTCGGCGTTTATGCTTCCGCTCGCTTGGACCCGATTTTACCGGGCCTGACGGACTCCGGCGACCAACTGATTGCCTTGTTCGGCCGCTTGCGAGAGGCAGGGGTTTATGAAGTGGCGATCAGTTACCTTTTCCTCAGGCCGCACATCAGATCATCCCTTGCCGGGGCGGGCAACGACGACCTCGACCGTGTATTGGGTCATTACAACAAGCCCGTTCGTCTTTACCTCAACGGCACACGGTCAAGGATTGACGCCCTGCCGACGGAATTTCGACGGTCCAATTATCAGCGTATCACCCGCCTGGCCGAATCAGTCGGCCTCCGCTGCCGTATCTGCGGCTGCAAAAATTACGATATCGCAGATTCCACCTGCCACATCGCCGGAAAATCAAGCCGCATTGAGTCGCCGCTGTTTGATTCAACCGGCGACCAGACGGGATGAATATGGATATCCCTGAACAACGGAAACCGAAGGATACCCTCCTCTAGAAACAGATTGGAGACCCTTTCGCAACTTGGGTGTTCATGCCGTCAATGTGAGGGCTGACTCTCGCGGTTGATACAAGGCACGACCAAAAGTATAGGTCTGTTGAGAATTCTGATTTTCACTGTTGTAAACTTGCTGTTTGGTTGTTGCCATATTCGAGCTGACTTTCAACCAGCGGCAGGCCCTTTTGAGCAAAGGTTCATGAAACTTATCTTGAACGATCAATATCTGCCCTGCCGAGGGATTACAAACTTCTTCCATCTGAGTTATGCCATTGCAGCTGGCTGCGAGACCGACCTT
>CAYUYD010000361.1:0-1213 GCA_964449105.1 uncultured Planctomycetaceae bacterium
TCTCCTGTAGCTTTTTGAAATCCCTTATTTATCGCATCGCTTTGCCCTTCGTCTTTTTCGCTCTGCCATCAAGCCTGAGCACGGATGTCATCGTTCATTTCCTGCGTGTGTCGCGAACGTCAGCTTTCTTCTACAGAAATCCGGGCGACCTGGACATCGGTGCGGTGCGCGCAGAAACCGACACACCGCATATCATCGATCTCGACGGGCAGACATATGAAGACGTGTTCCAGCACCCACCCTCTTCCGCGTATGCCACGCCTGCTCCGAATTCCATTTCGACGCTTAACCTGAGCTCGGGTACGACACAGAAGACACCTAAGATCGTACAACTCACAAATCAGAACTGGATAGCCAGCCTGTTCGGCTTCATAGAAGAAGCCGGCAGCGCTCCTGGCGAGACACCCGTTTTCCTGTGCACGGTATCGTATCTCGCCGCGGGCTCGACAACGTTCCTTCCTGTGACGATGGCCGGCATGTCTGTGATCGTCATGCGTGACAGCTATTCCATAGAAGAGCTTGCGGGAGTCATCGAGAAGCACAGCGTAACCTACCTCTATATAACGCCCAGCCGCTTCCTGGAACTCTTCGACTGGTACAGCGAGAGAGCCGAAAGACCGGCGTCTCTGGCAAAAGTCATAACAGGAACCGAAAGAATGCCGGTGCCGCGACTGAAGAAAGCCATCGAGTATTTCGGCCCAATATTTCATATCGGCTACGGCATGGTGGAAGTCCTCCCTCCGCTGTCACTGCTTCAGCCGGAAGACTACTACAGAAACGGTCAAATGGACGACGAAACCCTGGACAGCGTCGGAAGAGTATCCAGGGGCGTAAGAATAAGAATCCTCGATGATCATGGCGAGGAAGTCTCTCCGGGTCATGTCGGCAAGATTGCCGTCCGCAGCGAGACCATGAGCCCGGGCTATTTTGAGAACCCGGATCTGAACAAGGAATACTTCCGGGACGGTTGGTTCTACAGTGACGACTACGGCACCATCGACGACAGGCAGTTCCTGCGGATCCTGGGCAGGAAACAGGAGATTATCAGCCGGGAGGGTCCGCGAAGATTTGCCGTTGAGTTGGAGGACAAACTCCACGAACTCCGTTTCGTCAAGAGAGCCGCCGCCGTGGCGCAAGATGGACGGATACGGGTGGTGGCATCCCTTCGCGAGAGAATCGACCCGGAGGAGGCCAAAACGGCGATCCTCGACTT
>CAYUYD010000361.1:1223-2195 GCA_964449105.1 uncultured Planctomycetaceae bacterium
TATGCCGGATGAGGTCACCATAAAAGATACCCTCCCCTTGACGTTTCTGGGCAAGCTGGACCGAAAAGCTCTCTGAGCCTCCCACGCTCGATCAAAGCACGAAGCGACTTGCAGTGGCACAACGAAAAGGTTTCAGGCGGGATTAATGAGTTGCGCCTGACAAAATGACGCGTTGCAGAAGAGGCCATAATGGTTGAACGAAATTCGGCAAACGACACTGAGCCTGTGGATACGGACAAAACTCCGGGCCGGACGCGGCCGGCTGATCATCTTGGGTCGGTTCTTTCGGCCTTGAAGGCGGTGCATCCTGAAATCGCAGGGCACGGTGTTTGGCGAGGATTTTACGAATCGCCGACAGCCGGACAGGGGGAAGAACTGCGCATGCTTCTGCATGCGGCTCTGGTCGGAGATAGTGGTCTTGCTGCCGACCCGCTTGCATCTCTTGCGCTGGTGGTCGGTGGAGCGCTTTGGAAGGGCAAGGATGAAGCGGCTGATTGGCTCCTGGCCGGGCAGGCACGGATTGTCAGCGCCCTGGTCAGCCCCGGGGACGGCGAAGCTTTTGTTGAGCGCTATGGTTCGGTTCTGGCCCGGATCATGGCATTGGTCCGTACCGCCGGTGTGCCGGCGCTTGACGCGCTGGCCGAGATCCATGACCGGCTGCAGAAAGGACGAAGGCTCACCGAATGCGTGGCTCCGGTTGCGGAGGAACGTCCTCCCCGGGAACGTTTAAACATGCCAACCGATGATATTCTGGGTCTGCCATACGGGCACGCAGAGACGCTTGGCTACGCTTCCGGCATGCGGCTCTCCGGTATGGGGCGCCGACTGCTGTTGTCAGGCCAGCCTGACCCGGCCCGGCTTGCAGGAACACTCCGGGCTCGTCTCAAGACCGTGGGCGCCCGGTTCAGCATTCCCAAAAGCGGCTCCCCCGACCTCGAAGATGCCGATAACATCTGTGACGGACGCCTGCTG
>CAYUYD010000362.1:0-2156 GCA_964449105.1 uncultured Planctomycetaceae bacterium
TACGGCCGACTCGCCGTAACAGCATATCCCTGAAGACAATGTATTTCCGATTCCTGATTCCTAATCAGTTGCATAAAACATAATGCATCGACATGTAAATTTTGTCAAGGGATAAAATTATTTTTAAACTGTGAGTTTTTTTCGAGGTTTTTTAAGTCGCCACGGCGACCAGGACGACTCGCTGCGGCGAGATTACCGGTCAAAATCTATCCCTGCCAAACAAAAAATTCCTCCGAGCGGGCTGGCGACAGGATGCGGAAAGACAAAACCGCACCGCCTCGACGGCCGATGTGCCGTTGGGGCGGCGCGGTATGTCTGCGAGACGATCGCCGGATGCCCGGCGAAAGCAACTTCACAATCAGTAATCAGCAAGTTCAGAAATACCGGAACAAAGATTTACTTGCCCAAACGCACCTCGATATCGCACCTTCCCGCCGACAGGGGCACCGACAGCAGCCCCGTGCTCTTCTCGAACGTCGCGTCCTTGACCTGGCGTCCATCTATCGTAACCGACTCCGGCGGACGGGCGGTGAAGAACCGCAAGTCGGCTTTTTTATCCAGTGTTACCGAACCGTACAATACATCCGGCTCGACGGTCTTTATCGGAAGGCGGTCCGCTCGACGAGTATATTTCGACCACTTTGCAAAGGCCGCTGAAACAGGCTCGCTGCATGAGATCAAAATCCTGCCGGCCTGCTTCAGTTCCTTCCCGTTACACAGGGCGTAGGAAATCAGACCTCCGTCGGCGGCGTTGCCCACCATGCAGGTCAGACCGTCGGTCTCCAGGCCGCGAGCCGCGACGCTCTTGCCGGTCAATCGGTACAGGTGCAGGTTCTTTCCGTCCGGCACGGTAACCTCGATTCCTTGCCCGCCTTCCGCGTCAAACCCCTTGATGTCGGGCGCAGCAGCATCCCGCGGCTGGGGGTAAAGCACGGCAAGAAACTTCTCCTGCGGCTTTTTCTCCTTGGGCGTGAGTTCGAAATAGTTCAAGGGGAACAATTCCTTGTGCCCCGTCCACTCCGCTTGCTTGGCCACGAACTCCTTCGGCAGGACGAAACGTGTGGTGAGCTGTCCCGGTTGTGGGGTGTTGTCTGAGTTCGACGGGAGAGAGATCACCGTCGCGCCGTCAACTTTATAGGTGCCCCTTTGGCTAATGGCGTGCGCGCAGGTTACCTGCAACACCCACTTGTACTCCCTCGCCACGTTATTGGCAGACTTGATGTCGTCGAAGACTACGAGGTAGTCGGGCTTGGCGAACACCACGTGCCGCCGCCAGTATTCCAGCGCCGGTGCAGTGGGCTTGTCCCCGTAGATCTTGGTTTCCCCGACAACGTAGTCAAAGAAGCTGGAACCGAGAAACGCCTTTATCCCGCCGCCCATGGGGCCCCAGGAAGCGAAATTCTGGCCCTTTCCATCAACCCATATCAGGTTGTGTCCGTACGAGCCGCGCCAACCGAGTCCGTGCACGTAGCCGGGGGAAGTCGCCAGCCGCGAACCGTAACCGTGGATCTCAAAATGGTTCATTGAGTTGTGCTCGTGGCTGTGGCCAAAGTGTTCGCTCTGGAGTGCGAACAGGATGCCGTCCGGATCGTCCCAACTTGTCCGGCACGTTACCCAGCCCAATCCGCTGAAGAAACGGGAGACAGGCAGAACACCGTCTGGCGACTGCGGCCGCGAGCCGGGCCGATATTGAAGAAAGTCGTTGACGGCGCCGATGCCTCCGCGGCCGCCCTTGTAGCCGGTCTGCTTCAGATACCAGTCGTATTGCGGCAGGCGGTACTCGCCTGCGGCGCGCATTACGACGAGCTGGAAGCCGTTCGCCTGCCAGGTGTCGTTGAAGCCTACTCCTCCGCTTCCGCCCGGACGCATCGTGTGCAGGGCGAACAGAGGCAGGTTTTTCATAAACTTATGATCAAAGAGGTCCACGCCCCGCACCCGCTTCATCGCATCCAGCAGCGCCAGGCCATACATCTCGTCAAAGGCGGTCGCGCCGTAGCCGATGCCTTCAGCCCAACTGCCGTCAGGGTCGGACTTGTCGAAGATTGTCTTCATTGATTCGCAGGCTTCATTGGCCCATTCTTCGGCCTGGGGATAGTCCTTCTCGCCGAGCAGCGTCATTGCTCCAAGGCCCAAGGCGGCGTGGAAGAACACATGGC
>CAYUYD010000363.1:0-2152 GCA_964449105.1 uncultured Planctomycetaceae bacterium
CAATCAGTTTGCGCTTTGTCCGAATCGCCTTTTCGATCCGCTGATTCGCATAGCCAAGAAACCGGACGATGGCGGATTGTTCGGGGAGAGGTGGGGCGACCACACTTAGATCGAGAAGGTCAGTTGGGCCAAGTGTCGAACGAACTCCTGCTCCGAGCTGGTTGTAGATTCCACGTTGATAAAGATCAAAGTACTGCTGGAAAAAAAATCGAATGTCTACGACCTTCTGGGGGCTCAATCGAACATAGGCCGAACTCATGATTCCATCTTCGTGAACCAACCCTACTCTACTGGTTTTGAGGTTTTCCAAGTCAATTAGCTTGAAGACAAGATCGCCTTTGCGAAAAAACTGATACGTAGTGTAATCCTTCGGCACCAGTCCCTCGGGATTGTCAGGGTCATTGTTCACAACACCGCGTAAGGTCAGAGAAAGCACGTTGGAGTTGGAGCGATCCGAGTTGATCTGCTTCCGATGGCGGAATAACCACTTGCCTCGCCGTACCTCCCAATGCTCTGGAACATCCCCCAGCCAAGGCACGCCGGAATCCTTCATCGCGGGATAGGATTTGAGGGCGGCGATCATGATGCCCCTCCCTGCAACAGGTCATCCAGCAGCCCTTCCGCTTCTTTCTCCACGGCGAGGATGTCGGCGCGTATCTCTTCCAGCGTTCGCATAGGTTGCGGTTTGTAGAAGTGTCGGGTGAAGCTGATTTCGTAACCGATCTTCGTCTTGGACTCATCAATCCAAGCGTCGGGTGTGTAGGGGAGCACCTCGCGGCGAATGAAGGCCTCGATACCGCCCTCCTCCAGGAGCGGCACTTGCTCCGTGTCGCGCAGATCTGTGTCGGGTTCGTATTCGACGACTACCGGCTTGGCCTTCGCCCCTTCACCCCGTCCTTCTCCCCCGGTAGAGGCGAGGGAAACGAGATAACGGCCGTGGAAGGGGTCGGGTGAGACCTTGCCGGGTTTATGAATCTTGGCGATGACCGGTGGGGCCGTTTCCTCTCGCCAGCTCACGGCGCGTAGGATGAGTTTAAGGTCGGCTGCGCTTGTCTTGCGATCGATCTTCTTGAGCGCGGCGTCGACCGCATCGCGAAGGACGTTGTGATCTTCAAAGAGGGCGCCGCCGATTTCCTGACGCAGAATGGTGGCAGTTTCCACAAGACGGGCGTCCCTTTCCCAGGTCTTGGCATCGAGGAGCTTTTTCTTTTTTTTCTCCGGCAGGCCCTTCTTCACGGCCTCGCCTTCTTCGTTCTCATCCTCTTCGTCGCCATTGCCCCATTCGGCCAGCCGCTTTATCAGGGCCTGTTCCACCCCGGTAAAATTTTCTGCCATGGCATCGCCAAACTCTTCATAAATAGCAGCCCGGAGATCTTCATCTCCGGAGGCAAAGCGCAATGATTCGATCGCTTTCATCGTCAGTTGGCTGCGCAGGCGCAACGGTCGTTCGACGGTGACTTTCCAATAGCCGAAAGCCTTATTCGTGAAAATCTTCGACTGCTCGGTCTCCCGGAAGGCAAGGTAAGTGTCGCAGATGCGGCCGATATCGTCTTCGGATAGCTCGCAGTTCTTCTTGCCGAGGTTCTTTCGCAGGGGCTTGAACCATTGGGTGGCGTCGATGAGTTGTACCTTTCCCTTACGATGCTCTGCCTTGCGGTTGGAAAGAACCCATATGTAGGTTGCGATGCCGGTGTTGTAAAAAAGATTCAGCGGCAGGGCGACGATAGCCTCCAGCCAGTCGTTCTCGATGAGCCAGCGCCGGATATTGCTCTCCCCCTGCCCGGCGTCTCCGGTGAAGAGGGAAGAGCCGTTGTGGACCTCGGCGATGCGGCTGCCCAACGGCGTCTTATGGTTCATCTTTGCCGCCATGTTCGCAAGAAAGAGCATCTGACCATCACTGGAACGGGTGATGAGAGAGTAGTCAGGATCTCCGGCGTGGGTGATCCGGAAGCGCGGGTCCCTCATGCCGTCCTTGCCGCCCATGGTTTCGAGATCCTTTTTCCAGCTCTTGCCATAGGGTGGGTTGGAGAGCATGAAGTCAAACTCCCGGGCGGGAAAGGCGTCGTGGGCGAGTGTGGACCACTCGGCGCCGCCGACGATGTGGTCGGCGTTTTCTCCCTCACCCTTCAGGAGCATGTCGGCCTTGCAGATG
>CAYUYD010000364.1:0-2135 GCA_964449105.1 uncultured Planctomycetaceae bacterium
CGCAAGAATGGCAACCAGGTTGCCCATCGTCCCCGAAGCGACGAACAGGCCGGCCGGCTTGCCCAGCATCGCCGCGGCCATTTCCTGCAAGCGGTTGACGGTCGGGTCTTCGCCGTAGACGTCATCCCCAAGCGGGGCTTCCGCCATCGCCTCGCGCATGGCAGGGGTGGGGTGGGTTACGGTATCAGAGCGTAAGTCAATGAATTCCATGAATGATCTCCTGTTTTAGGAATGAGTGACAAGGAATAAGTTACGAGAGTAGTAACGGCTTTGTCGTTCGGCTAAAACCAACGGGGTAAGAAAAGTACTCCGTAGGGGTTGACTGCCGCCGGGAAAGTTACTTTTCCCCCAATATCGCTATTACTTGCTCGATCAAAGTGGGAATTTCATTCTCAACCACATCCCACACAATTTCATCGCTAACGCCAAAATAGTTATGCGCCACAATGTCGCGAAACCCCGAAATCTTGCGCCACTTTACACCCGGATACCTTTGTCGCAGTTCATCCGGTATATTCTTCACTGCTTCGCCGATGATTTCCAGGTTTCGCACTACCGCGTCGAAATGCAAATCGTCATGGACAAAATCGTTATAAGTCATCCCCGCCGTGTACTTCAGGACTTTTTCGCAAGATTCCTGGATGTCTGCAAGATAGAGTAAAACGTTACGCGACATGGATTAAATCCTGCATAATGTAGGGCTTCAAGCGCGGCTTGATGGCCTGTGGTGTGACCAAATCTACTTTGCAGCTTAGAAGTTCTTCGAGGTAAAACTTGGTATCCATGAAGCGATCGAACGTGGCGCGGCCTTCAAATTCAACCAGGATATCCACATCGCTATCCGGGCGTTCCTCCCCGCGCGCCACCGAGCCGAAGATAGATAACGACTTTACTCCCAACCTGGTCAAATGGGTGCGGTGCTTGCGAATACGGGAAATAATATTCTTGCGGGTCATGCTTTGATTATACAACAAAGAAATTCTTCACGCCTGTCACAATCAGTTTACTGCTCATTTCTCATTTCGCAGTAATCGTAATACTATATCCAACTCCTCCGGCAATGGTGCTTCAAAAACTCTTTGTTCTTTCCCGCCAGGAAGTGCGATCTCCAGTTTATGAGCGTGCAAGAAGTGGCGGTCTAGTTCTATCGTTGGCTTCTTTCGACCATAAACCTTATCCCCCACAATGGGGCATCCCAAAAATGCCGCGTGTAAACGAATCTGGTGCGTCCGCCCGGTGAGCGGATGGACTTCCAGCAGCGTGTGAGCCTTGAAACTTTCCAACGTGCGATACTCGCTGACGGCCTCCCGCCCTTTACCCGGCGGCAGGACGGCCATCTTCTTTCGATGCGCGGGGTCACGCCCAACCGGCGCCTCGACGCGGCCGGTCGGGGTCGGCGGCGCGCCATCCACCAATGCCAGGTAAATTTTCTCCACCTCTCGCAGGCGGAACTGATCCTGCAGCCAGCGGTGCGCCCGTTCGTTCTTCGCCAGCAGGATCAAGCCCGAGGTATCTTTGTCCAGCCGGTGGACCACACCCGGACGCTCCTCTCCGCCGATCCCCTCGATATTCGGCGCGTGAGCTAACACGGCGTGAACGAGAGTCCCGCTATCATGCCCGGGCGAGGGGTGGACGACCATGCCGGCCGGTTTATCAATTACGATCAAATCCTCGTTCTCGAAAAGGATATCGAGCGGGATGTGCTCCCCGACCAGTCGGCTCGGCTGGGGCGGCGGGATGCGCAGCTCGATCCCCGCGCCCGCTTCCAGGATGCGGCTGGCCTTCGTCACGAGCGTCCCGTCCAAAGTCACAAAACCGTCTTTTATCAAACCTTGCAGTCGCGAACGCGAAAACTCCGGCAGGCGGGCGGCCAGGAAGATGTCCAACCGTTCGCCTTTATGGTCGCCCGGCAGGCTGCCATTATCTTTTTCGTAATGGAAGGAAATGACCCGATCACTCACTCCGAGCCTCGTCCACAGCCGGAGATGTTCCCGCTTGTAAGCCTGTCTCGGAGACGAACGCAGCCGCAGCTTGAGCCTGCTCCGAGCGGCCTTTGAGCCACACCCCGAGCAACAGCACTCCCACGCCGATGGTGATGCTGCTATCGGCCACGTTGAAGACCGGGAAAGTTCCGA
>CAYUYD010000365.1:0-2102 GCA_964449105.1 uncultured Planctomycetaceae bacterium
ATCTCGCCTTCATCGACGTAGGTGCCCTGTGCGCGGATGAGGTTGGAAGTTCCCGGCTGGAGGAACAGCATATCGCCCTGTCCGAGCAGGACCTCGGCGCCGTTCTGGTCGAGGATTATCCGGCTTTCCTGCCGCGAGGCGACGCGGAAAGAGGCCCGGCAGGGGATGTTGGACTTTATCAGACCGGTAACGACGTTGACGCTGGGCCTCTGCGTTGCGAGTATCATGTGGATGCCCACTGCCCGCGCCTTTTGGGCGATACGGATGATGTGTCCTTCGACTTCCTTCGAGGCGGTCATTATCAAATCGGCCAACTCGTCGATGATAATGACGTAATAAGGCATGTGCGTAACGACATGGGCCTTTTCCTCGACGGTTTCGGCGGCGAATCGCTTATAGAGTTCGGTCTTGCTCAGGCTGTTGTATCCGACGATGTTGCGGACACCGGCCTCCTTAAGCAACTCGTACCGCTCGTCCATTTTCGAGGCGACCCATTCGAGTACTTCCTCGACCCGACGCATGTCATTGACGATCGGGCACAGCAGGTGCGGAATCTTCTCGAAGGCAGCCATCTCGACCATCTTCGGGTCGATAAGGATCATCCGAACGTCTTTCGGCGTGCGAGTCAGCAGCATCGCTGCGATCATGGCGTTTATCGAGACGCTTTTTCCCGAGCCGGTGGTTCCGGCCAGAAGCATGTGCGGCATCTCGCCCAGGTCCGCGACGATCGGATCGCCGGCGGCGTTCTTTCCAAGGTACATGGGCAGACGCATCTGCTCGGCGGCGTCCGGCGCCAGCTGCATCAGTTCCTTCAGACGGACGATTTCCTTGTCCAGGTTCGGCACCTCGATTCCGACGGTGTCACGTCCCGGAAGGGGGCTGACCACGCGAACGCCCGGAACCGCAAGCGACCTGGCGATATCAGGCGCCAGCGACGATATCTGGCTGACCTTAACGCCCGGCGCAAGCGACAGTTCGAGCAGCGAGATGACCGGGCCGGTCATGTGGTTGACCACCTGGGCGTCCACGCCGAAATCATCCAGCGTCTGCTGGAGGACGGCGCGCTTTTCCGCGACCAGCGCCTCCTGGCTTTCGAGGTATCCCCCTGCCGGGTCGCTCAGAAGGTCCAATCCGGGCAGTTCATATTCGCCGGTAACCTTCGGGACCTTGGCCTTTACAGGAGGGGAGGACGCGATCTTTTTCGGTTTATGCCTGGCCTCATCAGCCGCTGCAATCGGGCGAGGCAGGGGAGCGACAGCGGCGCGAAGAAGGGGCGAGTCCCTGCCGTCTCGCGCGGGACGGGCGGCAGCACGCCTGACCGCATCTTCAAATGAGGCGGGCTTCCGACGCGAACGGAGTTTCCCCACCAGCGCCGGAAGTTTCAGCACGAGGCTGTCGGCCATCAGCATCACCGATATTCCGAACGACGTTATCAGCACCAGCCAGGCGCCCGTTCCGGCCATGTACTTAAGCAAAGCGGCGCCGACGCCGATGCCGAGTATTCCGCCGGCGTTCGCCGTCGAAGGATGGAGGATGTACGAAGTCGCCGCCGAGGCAGTTACCATCATCGCCAGACCCACCAGTCGCCAGGGCAGGTGGTTTATCCGCCCGCCGGTCAGCATTGCGCCCGCCGATACGGTCGCCACAATCAGCAGCGCGTACGCCCCGCCTACACCGAGCCAGTACATCAGTCCGAAGGCGATGTGAGCGCCGGCAGGCCCCGCTGCGTTGCGAACCGCCGGCGGGGGATAGATAACAGCCGCCGGCGGGTCCTCCGGCGAAAAACTCAGCACCGCCAGCCAGGCCAGCACCGTCGCTCCGGTCAGAAGCAGAATAAGGAAATACCTCGCAAACCGCCAACCCGGACGAATCGCCTCGTCCTGCCGAATCTTTTTAGTTTTGTCTTTCGTATCGCTGCCCATATTTGTAGTAATCAGTAATCAGTTTAGCCGCCGCCGGTACGGCGGCGGAAAGAAAATCCGCCCAATCTCTATTTTTATCGGACCTCCCGGCTGTTTGACTCCAGTGGAAAAAGTACCCGCCGCCATCCCTTGACATCCAGGCCGGCTTGTAGTACCCAAAGGTCAATCGGATCGGCGTTT
>CAYUYD010000366.1:0-510 GCA_964449105.1 uncultured Planctomycetaceae bacterium
ATGGGCCAGTAAATTTTTGTCGGTCAGCAGTTCTTTCAGGTCCGCCTTGAGCGCAACGCGAGCATCCTCCGCACCCAGGTCCAGCGAATATACATTTTCCATTGTTCCGCCGTTAAGCCCGCAGCGGTATCCGGCGCTGACCTTTCCGTCTTTGGCGCGCACGTTGGCGATTATGCCTCGCGGTTCAAAAAACGCCCGGACCTTCGGATCGAAGTATCGCATCCGCTGCACTTCGAACCGGCAGTCGAGGTCGGCGCCGGAAAACAACCTGCGAAGGCTCGCTATTGTCCTGTCGGCCCGGCCGGAGAGGGGTTTGACCGCCGGGGGAGTCTTTGTGGGCGGTGGTATCTCAAGTCCCGCCCATTGCTCCAAATCATACGTATCCAGGCTGGTGCACAGCACTGCGATACTCCCGGCCGGGGCGGTCGCCGGATTGCGCAGGTCGGCGACGACGAAACCGTGATTCTCGCCGATTGAAAACTCAAACGAGTCGGTCGTAACCTTCCCTAT
>CAYUYD010000366.1:520-2098 GCA_964449105.1 uncultured Planctomycetaceae bacterium
ACCCATCCTCTTAAGCCGCTCGAAGGGGCCAGCCCCTAAGGGCATCACGTCAGGCAGCGTTACATTCTCCAGCACGACGGCCCCATCAACCCGGCAGCGTTTTCGGGCGATTGTGGCGGCTGCGTTGTCTGCCTTGAGCGTAACGTATTCCAGCACGTCCGCCCCGCCGCTGCTGAGGAAACGACCCTCGATAAAGACGCCGCCGGTCGGGCGATATTGAACGATTCGGGGAAATTGCGCGCCAAGCCGGCTCAAATCCGGGACGCTCAAGGCTGCGTGTATGTCCAGCGGTGGCACAGACTTTCCAGTCTGTGCCTCTTGTCCTTGCACAGCCTGAAAGGCTGTGCCACCGAGCAGGGGCAGCGTCGCATCGGCTCGCAACTGGAAAAAGTCCGTATCAATAAAAACATCCCGCACCTTTATTTCAGACAGGTCCGCCGGTATTGACAAATCGAACCGCCCCATCGCCCGCTCGCCGCCGGCCTTGCGAACCGAAGCAGTCGAAACAACCAGGTCAGGGGCGTCGAACCGTCCGGCGGCATTTATTTGCTTCTCATCGGCATTGATTTTAGCGGTGAACCGCACCGCCCCGTTCAGCCCGCATCGTTCAGTCAGTTCAGCCAGTTCAGGCAGGAGCGACCTTGCCGTCGAGTCCGGCGCCAATCGCCCGCTGATATCCAACTGAGCCCCCGCCAGGCCCGGCGGAGGCCAGTATGTCCCATCCGGCAGTGCTTTCACGTCATCCGACAGGCGGATTTTTCCGGTAACGGATACATTCGACTTACCCACATCCAGCGAGAGGATGTTAATCGCGGCGTTTTCTTTTTCGATTTTACCCGCCAGTCGAAGCCGAAGCGCCCCACCGCGAGGTTTGAACCGGTTCGGCAAGTCCCCGGACTGCAAGTGAAACCGGAGGTCGTCCGCGTTGCAGATCAGATCGCCGGTGATGAATTCGTCGTTTATTTCAGACCGCAGCGAAGCGACCATCGAGCCACGAATATCCAACGGACGCAGCGTCCGGGTCAATTCGGCCCCGCAGACGGATTGCAGCAGCCAGGCTGCATCGGCTACCTGTATCCGCCCGAAGCAGCGAATCCCGATATAATCGGGATCGGCGGCGGCTGGCGGAAAGATCAGGCTCCCATCCAGCACCGCCGACGCCAGTTCGACCCGAACTGCAATCCGGTTTCGCAAGGCCGGCGGCAGAGTCTCGTCGGTCTGAAAGTCCACGGTAATCTCCGCCGGCTGACCGGCGGTCTTCCGAAAGGCATTGCCGATTCGGGCTTCCATCTGCGTAGCGTTGGCCTGAAGGTAGAACCGCTTCATCGACGGCGAAAGCATCGCGTTGAATTTCCCCGCCAGCGCCCCGCCGAACCGTTCTTTCCACTTTTTCGCAGCCGGGATGCAGGCGAGCAGTTCGCCCATGCCGCGAACGCCGTACCGCCCATCAACCTGAATACAGGCAGATCCCGCCTCGTCTCCGACGAGTGGAGAAAAAGTCAATCGCCCATCATCGACACTCACATCCCAATTGTCCGTACCGGCCCGAAACCGCACATGGTCAAGCCCCGGCGGGTT
>CAYUYD010000367.1:0-2095 GCA_964449105.1 uncultured Planctomycetaceae bacterium
CACTCATTCACCGTGACTACGACATCGAAGGCGGCAAGTGCCAGGTCGTGGTGACGGAAGACACGATCACGGTGCGGAGTCCCGGCAAGCCACCCCATCCGATCACCCTTGAGCAGCTTCAGTCCTTCACCGCGCCCATGTTGAGTCGGAATCCGGCATTGCATTTCGTCTTTGCGAGAATGGGAATGGCTGAGGAACAGGGATTTGGCATCAGATCTCTGCGAGACCGGGCAAAGGAACTCAGCTTGCCGCTGCCAAGATATACTTGGGACGCCCCTTACCTCGTGCTCAAGCTGTACCGATCGGCAGAAAGCGCGACGCGTGAACTGACCGTTGACATTCTCGATAAACTGAATGCGGACGAGAAAAGAGGTTGGGAGATCCTGTCCACAAAAACTACCTTCACCCGAGCAGAATACGACGCCTATATGGGGACCGATAAACGCAAGGCTCAGCGTCAGTTGAAACGATTTGTGGAGCTGGGATTAGTGCGGTCTGTCGGCGCTGGACGTACCGCCAGATATGAGGTAGTTCGTTCATGACGGCAAGAGTAGCTTGCTTGTGCTGTCGCTATCAGGCGTTCGCTGGAGCGAAATGCTTGGAATCGCGACATCTCTCGCGTCGAGATGTCGCGATTAAGCACTATGATTGGATCATTAAGGCGAATCGCGACACTTTTCGCGACAAAGTGTCGCGATTTCGGTCGCTTTTTTAATTCAGGAATAAGAATCGCGCAAAAAAACGCGCCATTATGGCGGGATGACACATCATCACCATCGGGAAAAGGGCTATTGCGCCAAGGGTCTTGCTGAGATGTCCGGGTTTCAACCTTCCGGCGCACTAGACAGGGCTACCCGGACAGGAATCCGGACATTGTGTCCGGATAGAGGCGAGGCCGACCAAATATGAAAACCATCAAGGACATGCCCGAGCACAGCCGCCCGCGCGAGAAACTTCGGGAGAAAGGCGCTTCCGCCCTTACCGATGAGGAACTTGTCACGGCAATTCTCGGCATGGGAACGGCGGGCATTGATGTGCGGACGATGGCCAAACAGGTGGCGGGCCTCATTCGCGAGCACCACGAGCAACTGACTTTGGAACACCTGCAGTCCGTCCCCGGCATCCAGCTCGCCAAGGCCGCCCAAATCCTCTCCGCCTTTGAACTTGCCCGCCGCTACCTGCTGAAAGAAACGGTGAAGATTAGCTGCGCTCAAGATGTGTTGCCGCTCGTGGCCCACATTGCCGGCAAAACGCAGGAACACTTCCTTTGCATCTCGTTAAACGGCGCAAACGAGGTGATCGAAAAGCGCGTGGTCACGATCGGCCTTCTCGATAAGAGCCCGGTTCACCCGCGCGAGGTGTTCGCCGACGTCATCGCCGACCGGGCCGCCGCCGTCATCTTTGTTCACAACCACCCCAACGGCGACCCGCTTCCCAGCGAAGCCGACCTCCGCACGCATGAGCAATTGACAGAAGCCGCGCAGATTCTCGGAATTCGTGTTTTGGACAACGTGATCGTGACGCGGAGAGGCCATTACAGCTTTCGGGATGCGGGTTTGGTCCGGTGACGCCCTGTACGCCGAGAATGAGGCAGCCCAATCGAGTGGACTAAGGGTTTTCTCCCTTGAGTTCCGCAATCTTCACTTGGAACAGATTAGCGAGGAAGAAAATATCCATACCGGCATCGCCGGTGAGGGCATCGATCACCCGTAAAAAAGTTCTTGACAGAACCTGCGGATGTGTTATGAAAGCGCAAAACGTAATACGGTGAGATGAAGATGTCGGAACTGGTTCGTTTCGGGGTTTCCTTGGAAAAATCCCTCCTGGACAGGTTCGATGACCTGATCCGGGAAAAACAGTACACCAACCGCTCGGAGGCTCTGCGGGACCTGATCCGCCGGGAGCTTGTCCAGAAGGAATGGCAGGGGGGGAGCGATGTGGCCGGCGCCATTACCCTCATCTACGACCACCACAAACGGGACATCCTGCGGATGGTGACCGACCTCCAGCACGAGTTCCAGGAGGTGATCATCTCCACCCAGCACATCCACCTCGATCACGACAACTGCCTGGAGATCGTGGCCGCCCGGGGTAA
>CAYUYD010000368.1:0-2088 GCA_964449105.1 uncultured Planctomycetaceae bacterium
GCAAGAGCAGTCGTATGCCAGACCAATCTGAAGAACATTGCCCTTGCGACAATACTGTATTCCTATGACTACAACGACTGGGTTCACGCAGCCTATACTAACACCATATTCGATGGTATTCCGAGACCCAACAAGACTTGGTGCGATGTGATGCGGGAATTGGAGTTTCTGCCTGAACTGGACAATTCGAACAAGCTAAGCTACTGCCCCAACCTTGAGACTCCCAAGGCTGGGGAGAATTGGAATACCTACAGCTACGGACAGCGGCACGCTTGCATCGACCAAATTAACGAGGACGGATGGCAGGAACGGGGGTGGGGCTACTTCAACCTGGCTGGGAGTCAGGTCCGATGCTGGCGGATCAGGGACCGCGAGTTTTTCTATCCGTACACACCGGCGGAATTCGTACTTTTTGCCGATACGATCGCGTTCTCCTCCGACTATACGACATGGCAACAAGTGTACACCTTTCCAGACAATAATGCGGGCGCTGGTGGACTCTGCCGTATTGAAATGCGACATTTCGACAAGGCCAACTGCGGTTTTGGCGACGGCCACGTTGAAGCCGTCGGCAGGACCGAACTGAACAACCGGGGCTTCCGCGACAGCAATCGTCTTTGGCCACCGCCTTGAGCCGTATAAAACAGCGCGGCGTGCTTGGGGGGGCAGAAAGCGTTTTTCGTTCGAAGGGAGTCAGTGATGTCTAAAATAGAAGTTTGGCGCAGACGAGAGAAGGAGCAAATAGAGGGGTATTCCATTTTCGGATACCATAAATACGGGCAAAGACGGTGCTGGCGGGGGTTAAAAACGCGAGGCCCGCCCTCGGATTTACGCTCGTAGAGCTGCTGGTGGTTGTTGCCATCCTGACCCTGCTGATTTCGATTTTGCTGCCGAGCCTGATGCGTTTGTCCGGTTCTGGCCAAAGTAAGACAAAGATTGGTACATGAAAGAATTAACACATGAAAGGAATAAAAATGGTAAAGGTAATGCAGATGCTCACTATCGGTGCAAGAATCGCGAATGGAATTGGCGCTCCTGGCTGGGGTTTCCGGCGTTTGTTGGGTTGCGCGGGCGTCGTCATGTTGGCAGCCTCTTGCTTCGCCGCTGCCGGGGAGGCGGAAAAGGGGCAGACGATCGAGTGGAAAGGCCAGGAACAGCGCATAGCGGTGGACACGACCTATAAGGATGTGACGATCATCGCGCGCTGCGACGTTATCGTGGAAGAGGGTTGTACTTTGACCCTCGACAACGTCCGCATGCTCATCGAGCAGCGGGTGAGCGAGGAGGAAGAGAAAACAGGGAATATTGACTTCTCCAAGAACAACAACTGGAGAAGAAACGGCATCTCGGTCAAAGGGAAACTCGTCGCGCGCCGGTGGCGGCTGAACGAGATCAGCGGCAAGAAAGGCATCCCGTACGAGATCAGCGTTAACTTGCTCGGCAAGGCGGACCTCACCGGTTGCGCCCTTGGGGACAGGGTTAATTTCTTCTGTATCGGGGATGCGATGGTTACGGCGACGGATTCCACGATCTCCGGCATGATCCAGACTTACGAAACATCCAGGAACACGTTCAAGAAGTGCAAGCTGGGAACCAACCTACCCAACCGATACATCGAAACACACGGCACCTCCCGCAACACCTTTGAGGATTGCGAGATGTCGGGGGTGAAGATGGATATCTTCAAGTCGGCCACGAACGAATTCACGCGCTGCACGATCAATGCCAAAACGTGGTTCTGGGGCAACACCGTCAATTCATTTGACGGCTGCACGTTCACCGTGCCCGTCGCCTTCAAAGGAGAGTCCCAAAACAAGTTGAAGGGCTGTCGCTTCACGCACGTCGGCTTTTCCGAGAAGGCGAAGTTGCAGTTCTTGCAGCCGGCGTCGGAGGCCAACAATGTGGACGTGTACGTCCCAAACAAGTCTGCCTTGCCCTTACACCCGGAGATTCGCGGCTACGCCTCGCTGCTTTCCCTGAAGAAGTTTGAGAAGGGCATCCAGATCACCCGGTTCTTCCCCATCGTGGTCCAGGCGGGAGATCGGAAGCCGGAAGCCGGAGTAAAAGTGCAAATAGTTGACAAGGCCG
>CAYUYD010000369.1:0-2082 GCA_964449105.1 uncultured Planctomycetaceae bacterium
AATAACAACCAATTCTCTTGATGAAACTCGGGCTCTTGGGGAAAAACTAGGAAAACTGACCGCAGCGCTGCGAACACTCGGAGCCGAACCCGGCATCTACCTCTACCACGCTCTGATCGAACTGTTCGATCCGGCAAAACCCATGCCGCTTGGAAGCCCGTTGGGCAGCGGCAATCGGGTCATAGACAACCCTAAGATCAGAAACGCAGGCTTGAGGAGCAGGCTGGAGGCGATGAAGGGCTTGCGCATACCGAAAATCGCCGTCGCGGACGAATTTGAGGCTGTTGCGATGGAGGAGTTCGACCTGGCCCGGCGGATGGACCTGCTTGCCTGCCGGCGGATGCTGATGGGAAGGGACATCCGCGCCGGAAAGAGCGTTCCCGCCGCTGCGATGCGCAGCCTCGCCGACGACATGCGTAACATGTCGGAAGATTTCGCCCGTCTCTGGCGCGCCCGCAACCGCCCAAGCCGTCTCCGCGACAATCTCGCGGCCTTCCGCCGCACCGCCGTCGAAGCCGAAAGGCTCGCCGGTTCACGTCGCTGATTACTCGAACATCCTGCGCGGGATTTGCGGCGCCTCCTTTGCCGCCGGCTTGGTAGTACTATACACTGATAAAATGCGAAGCAGGCCGGGTCGGAAATTGCGTGTGAAGTCGTCGCCGGAGGCGCTCCGTGCCACCGGGGTATTGCTTGACGAGGCCGTCGCCGAAAAGGCGATGGACCTCACAGCGATTTTCGGCAACTCGCGCCCCGTCGAGATAGAGATCGGCAGCGGCAAGGGGGCTTTTCTGCTCCGGCGTGCGTCGGCCAGGCCGGAGGTAAATCTACTGGGGGTCGAGTGGCTCGCCGGATATGCCGCCCTTGCCGCCGACCGTGCGCTTCGGGCGAGTCTAAAAAATGTCCGCCTGTTGTACGCCGACGCCGAGCAGGTGTTTGCTCGTTGTCTTGCCAACGGATCCGTCCAGCGTGTGCACATTTATTTTCCCGACCCCTGGCCCAAGCGGAAGCATCTTCGCCGCCGGCTTATCAAACCGGAATTCGTCCAGAACCTTCGCCGGGTTCTTCGAATAGGCGGGACGGTCCACATTACCACCGACCACGCTGAATACTTCCGCCAAATACGCCGCGTACTAGAGGTAGTCGGCGGGCTGGCGATTACCAGGCCCTGCGGAGCCGAGCCTGTCGGTTCTAATTTCGAGAGGAAATACGCCGCGGAGGGGCGAAACTTCTATAGCCTGACAGCGTTCAGGCATAAGTAACCAAGCCGCATTACGCACCGGCCGGCTGTTGAAGTTTCCCGACGGCTTCGTGCATCCCGTGCCTGCCAATCAACACCAGCGTATCACCGGCCATCGGGATTACTTCCGGCCCGGGGTTGTACAACGCCGTCCCGTCGGGCCTCTGTATCGCAACTACCATCGCGCCGACCCGTAACGGCAGGGCAAGATCCCTCAGCGTCCTGCCTACTATGCCGGTGCCTTCCTGTATGACGATCTGGTCCATTTCGAGATCGACGCCCTTGTGTGCCATCTCGACAAAGTCCACCATTGCCGGCCTGAGCAAAACGTCGGCAATTCGGTTGCCGCCGATAATCAACGGGCAGACTACCCGCGTTGCGCCGGCCTTCGTCAATTTGTCTTGCGTCGTCGCCTGTTGTGCCCGAGCGATTATCTGGAGCGAACTACTTAGCCCGCGGGCGGTAAGAGTCAGAAATACGTTTGCCGCATCATCCGTAAGCGCGGCCACCAGGGCAGAGGCGCGATCTACGCCGGCGGCAAGCAGAACGCTCTCTTCCTGTGCATCGCCGAGCAGATATAAAATTCCATCTTGCTCCGCTTGTGCGGTTCGCTCTGGAGAGCTGTCTATGATAACGACCTGCCGGTTTCTGGCGTGCAGCAGGCTTGCGACGCGGTGTCCCGTGTGCCCATAGCCGCAAATGACTACGTGTCCTGATAGAGATGCGATCTTGCGTTCCAATTGTCTTCTCCCGAGAATGCCTCGAACTCTGCCTTCTACTACCACGGCAACCACAAGCGATAACGCCACCGCTCCGGTCGTGATGCCCCCGATGATCACAAATAT
>CAYUYD010000370.1:0-2071 GCA_964449105.1 uncultured Planctomycetaceae bacterium
CGGTCGGCAGCATCCTCGCCTACAAGGCGTCAACTGCAAAGGAAAACGCCTCGAACGATCTGTCCGCCGAAAAGGCTTCGGTCTTTGCCATGGCGCAGGCGGCGCCGGAAGGCGCGCTCGAAGAATCTACGCAATCCTCAACCGGCATGAAACCAAAGGAGGCCGGCAGAAACACAAATTCGGAAGCGCAACCGAATGTGAAAAGCAGCTTGGAAGCGCCAGCTCCCAGAGCTGCAAGTGGGGAATCGGTAACGGCGGCTCAACCGAAGAGGCAAATCGGACAGAAAGCGCAAGCCGCCAAAGACGGCCGAAAGATCGGCAAATACCTTGAATCCCTGAGCGAACTGAACGAGGTCGCATTGAACCAGGATACCGTTTTCATCTTTATCCCGGCGAAAAAGGATGAAGCGGCCAGCGAGACAACGAGAACCGCCGTCCTTTCCGCTCAGAAAATGCTGAATTCCAAGGGCATAAGAGTGGGCTTGTATACGCTGCAAACCACCTCGCCGGATTTCTCCGCAATGTCATCCCAAGTTCAAGTGCCTGCGATTCTGGTGGCCTGCAAGGGGCGCGGCATGGGAGCCGTCTCCGGCGAAGTGACGGAGACGAAATTGTTGCAGGCTTTCATGGCGTCATCGCGCGCGGGCGGATGCTGCCCGTCAGGTGGCAGCTCATCCGGCTGCAAGTAACAGAGGACTTGCTTTCGTGCTGGAATACATAACCGAAGGATTACAGCAAGTGGCCTCAGAACCGCTGGGGCTCGTCTTTGCGCTGCTCCTGGGAGTAGTGAGTGCGGCCGCCAGCGCCTGCTGCACGCTTCCCGCGCTGGGGCTGATTGTCGGGTATTCCGGCGCAGAAGCATCGGACAGTCGCAAAGCAGCCACAACGTCCGCTCTTTTCTTCACGCTGGGCACCATCGTTTCTTTGATGATCCTCGGGGCCATCTCCGGCTTCGTCGGACAGGTCGCGCAGAGCGCCTTCGGTCGGTACTGGAAGATCTTCGCGGGCGTTGTCGCCGTGTTCCTGGGCCTGGCCAGCTTGAAGCTTCTGCCATTCAACCTGTCGCTCGGGAAAATGGGTTCAGCAGGAAACAAGCTGGGCCGACTGGGCCCGGTGTTGGCCGGACTCATTCTTGGCGGGATTGTTGCCGTGAGTTCTCTGCCGTGCAATCCCGGCATCTTCATCGTCATTGGAGCAGCGATTCTCCAGGGAGCCGTCCTCTGGGCGAGTCTTCTGTTGGGGATGTTCGCCGTCGGGTTTGCCATACCATTGGGAGGCGTGATTCTCGGCATCTCGCTGGGGAGGATGAGTCTCGCGGTCAAGGGGGCGGATACGGCGATTCGTTGGATAGCGGGGCTGATTCTGATCGTTGTTGGATTTTACTTCTTGATCACATTCTGAAGTGCGTGACGAAAGGAAAATATATGAATGATAAGTTGGCCGCGAACGGAAGGAAGATGACAAGCATCTTCGAACGCTATCTGACGATTTGGGTGGCGCTGTGCATCTTTGGCGGGATTGCGCTTGGAAAGCTTGCGCCCGGATTGGCGCAGAAACTTGATGGTATGGCCATATTCGTTAATGGCGCGCCGGTGGTTTCCATTCCTATTGCCGTCTGCCTGTTCTTTATGATGTATCCCATCATGGTCAAGATCGACTTCGGCTCGGTTATCAAGGCGGGCAAGAGCGGGAAACCGGTGTTCCTGACCCTGTTCGTCAACTGGTGCGTCAAGCCATTCACCATGTACGGCATCGCCCTTCTCTTTCTCGGCGTCCTCTTCCGGGGCCTCATTGGCGCATTCGGTCTTGGACTGGCCTATGGAGTCCTTTCAGGCTCCTGTACCTTTGGCTTTATCGCCCCGATCCTTGCAATCATCATGGTTCAAAAGCAGATCCCAACGGGGATACTCTTTATCCTGCTCTTTGCCATCGGCCATTGCCTGCCCATCGTGGTGGCCGGAAGTTCGACCGTTGCGGTTAGGAGGGGCATGGAGAATAACACCTGGCAGGGAGCCGGAAACTGGTTCCGAAAGGGAGCAGGTGTGGTGATCGTGGTGTTAGGAGCTTATTT
>CAYUYD010000371.1:0-2057 GCA_964449105.1 uncultured Planctomycetaceae bacterium
GCAGCCGGCTGTGCGACCTCCAGGGGAGGGGCCGCAAAAGGCAGATGGAGATGGCCGTGCATTACGGCGTCACCTCCTACCCGCCACCGGCCGGCGGCTGTTTGCTTACCGATCCCATGTTCTCCAGGCGTCTCCGCGACCTCTTTGCCCATCATCCCGACTGCGGGATCCGGGAAGTCGAACTTCTGAAGGTGGGAAGGCACTTCCGTCTCAACGAAACGACCAAGGTCGTGATCGGCCGAAACGCCATGGACAACGATATGATCGAACGACTGGCCGATAATGGTGATACGCTCATCCGGATCGCCCAGGTCCCCGGTCCGTCTGCCCTCATCCCCGGCGGAGGCAGCGAGGATACGCGGCTACTGGCGGCGGCCCTCTGCGCCCGCTACAGCGACGCCCCGAAGGACCGTGATGTCGTTGCGGATTGTATTCGGGAAGGGGTTCTTTCGTCGACTCCGGTCCGACCGGCGACGCCGGCAGAGACGGGACGCTTCATCATCTGAGACCTTTGCGCAACTGGAAAATCAGCTCCCGTAAGCGCGAATTGAGATGATAAAAGTGGTTCATCCGGTTGATGCATCCTTCCTGAAGCCAATGATTGACTGATTTCGAGAACCATGCGAGAGTACAAGCAGAAATCCATGAAGTACTGTGACACCGCCGGAAAACCGGACGGTAAACAGAGAAAACAAACATCAACCTGACGTATTGGAAGAAACCGGTCTACTCGACTGGAAAGGTGGACATGAAGAAGATTCGCAGGTTTGCGGTACTGACACTGATGCTCTTTCTTGCTTTGGCGGGGAGATCGTCCGGCGCGGAGCTCGGGCCGCTGCCGGTGAGTGACAATGTGCACATCGACGCCCCCAAGGCCATCCCGTTCGACCTCCCGGCGCTCAAGAAGAACTGGCGGGAGCGAATTGCGGCCATCAAGGCTAAAGGGATGCTGCCCGTCATCGATATCGAATCGAGCTTCAATTCAAACAAACTGAATCTCCGGCGGTTTGCCCAGGCAATGGATGAGGCGGGTATCGCGCTGATCGCCTATTCCCACGATGCCAACAACACCAAGTGGTCCGACATGGCCGCGCGGGTCGTCAGTGCCGATCCATGGCGGTTCATCCCCACGACCAACGGCGGTGTCCATCCGGCCTGGACGCAAAATCCGAAGGAGTTTCTGGCGGAGACCCTAAAGCATGCCGTATCCGACGGCTATCCGCTGCTGGGCGAGTTCGAGTTCCGCCATTACCCTTCGCCGCGCCAGATCAAGCGGGGTGAGCTGTTTAGGGATGTCGTCATTCCGATCAATGGTTTGCTGGGGCAGGAGCTTTTCGCCTTTGCGGAAAAGACGGGTCTTCCTTTCGAGATCCACTACGAGATCGAGGACGCCCTCCTGCCGCCCCTGGAAGAGATGCTCGGGCGATATCCCGGGGCGAAGGTGATTTGGTGCCACCTCGCCCAAATCCGCTACAGCAGCCGGAGTTCGGTTTACGGACCCGCCTACGTGCGCGGTCTGCTCGATAAATACCCCAATCTGTACATTGACGTGGCGTTCGGGGACTCGTTTTCCAAGTATCCGGGAAGCAACGAATACCACGCCCGCGTCTGGAGCGGTGGCGCGGTCAAGAAAGAGTGGGTGGAGCTGATCGTGCAGCAGCCGTGGCGGTTCCTGGCGGCCTTCGACCTGGGGGGCGATCGGCAGGAACAGCTTCCCGAATACAATACGAACCTGCGCAAATTTCTGAACCAGATTCCAGAGCCCGCGCGGGAAATCGTATCCTACAAGGCGGCCTGGAAGCTCCTGTTCGGAGATGAGCTTCCGTAGCTGACGTTAACTGTGACTGCCCCGGTGGTCCTAGTCAAGGACGGATTCAGCACTGCTGACGATGGGTTGTGACCGACTGCCCCCCGATCCCCCAGTTGCCCGATTACTTCTTCCTGTTATCCACAAATCGGCAATCTTGATGAAAATACAAGATTTCAAACCGGAATCAATAATGTTGTTTTCTCGTTAATTATGATATGAACGACAGTAATTTGGACGTTTGGCTCTA
>CAYUYD010000372.1:0-2004 GCA_964449105.1 uncultured Planctomycetaceae bacterium
CAGCGCCGATGAGAAGTCGGGGATATCGATGCCGATCTCACGCTGGTTAATCAGCGCCTTGGCGTCGGTATAAAGGTATTCAATAGGGTCCTCGAGGGTAACGATATGGCAGGGGCGGGTCTGGTTGATGTGTTCGAGCATCGCGGCGATGGTGGTGCTCTTGCCCGAACCGGTGATCCCCGCTGCCAGCACGATGCCGGAGGTGTTCTCGGCGATTTTGCGTACCTGCGACGGGAGGTTCAACTGCTCGAACGACGGTATCTGCCGAGAGACCCGCCGAACGGCGATACTGACCTTTCCGCGCTGACGATAGATATTGATGCGGAAACGGTCCGAGCCTTCCAGTTCCTCTGCGACGTCGATGCTGCCGATTTCGGTGAAGAATGCCCGCTGCCTGTCGTCGAGGATTTCATCGGCCATGGCGGCGATTTCCTCGCCGCTCAACGCTTTGCCCTTCACCGGGACGATCTTCGTCCCAAGCCTGAGCCGGGCGGCAGTGTCGGCCTTGAGGTGAAGGTCGCTCGCGCTTTGCCTGACCATCGCGCGGAAGTACTCATGAAGCCGGGGTTCTTTGTCGCCGCGCCGACCGGCCTGGTCGTGCCGGGCAATTGGTTGTAAAGGTGTCGAATCCAATTACCATTCCTCTTACACTGCGCGATATTATACTTGCGCGAATCGGAAAACTGCAAGGTTTTCCCTTACTGAAATCATCTGCTGCGAAATTGCCTGCGGTATCCTCCCAGCGTCATTCCTGTCGCCTTCTTGAAGGCCGGCGCCATGCGAGTAACGCTGCTGAACCCGCACTCGGGCGCAATGGCCTCGTGCGTCAGGTCGGTCTGGGCCAGAAGCGTTTTGACTCTTTCGATCTGCACTCGACGAATCTCGGAGAACGGGCTTCGGTTCAGCGATGCCTGAAATCGCTGCTCCAGCGTCCGGCGAGACATTCGCACCTCCTCTATCACGTGCTCGACGCGGATACCCTTGTGAGCGTTTTCCCGAATGTACCTGACGGCCCTGGTTACATAATGGTCGGTAATGGCCATTACGTCGGTCGATTGTCGCGTTACCACGCCCATCGGAGACAGAAGGACGGACCGCCCGGCGCGCCCATTGTGCAGAAGCATCGCGTCCAGAAGTTTGGCTGCCTCGTAACCGACCTGCTCATCCGGTACCTGAATGCTTGACAGGTGCGGATTGGCCATACCACAGAACACTTCATCGTCATCAGCGCCGAGCACGGCGACCTCTTCCGGAACGTGCATCTCCGCATACCAGCACACCTCACAAACCCACATCCCCAGGGAATCATCGACGGCGAAGAGAGCCAATGGTTTCGGCAGGCTTGCCAACCAGCGACGGACACGCTCGACGTTTTCGGCAAAAGCGGGAAGCGGTTCGCCGCTGAGCGGGTATTTTTTTTGGGGGTCGAACACGCTATAGGTCAGTTTCTTCCGCTTCGCCGCCCTGATAAAGGACTCGCCGCGATGCAAAAAAGGCGATATATTATCCGGCGAGTATGAGGTGATTAATCCAAAATTGCGAAAACCACGCTGGATAAAATAATCAGCCGCCATCTCGCCCATAGCCTTCGGATTCACATTCACATACGCGAAGTCGGAAAAGACGCTTTTGGGGGCTTTGTCTCCGATACACACCACTGAAAGGTCGCGGCTGCGAACAGCCTCGGCGAAGACCTGCGGCCTCTGCATCGAGATTACCCCGACCGTCTCGGAACGTTTCAGCCAGGGATTGTCCCGGCCATAGGAACCCACATTGATGAACATCCATAGCCGGCGCGGGCGAGCATACCGGTAAATCCCCAGGCGGATCCGCTGACCGTACTGACTGTCCCACGGAATATCCAGCAAGATTACTTTCGTCTTTCTCATATCAAACCTCCACACGATAATATCCAAAACACGACTCGCGCAAAACAAGATAAAATTACACGCAAAACGCTATTGACACAACAGGAAAATCAAATATAATATAGCATGAGTTGAA
>CAYUYD010000373.1:0-1997 GCA_964449105.1 uncultured Planctomycetaceae bacterium
CCGCTTTGCGCTGGTCCGCTTCTGCCGCATGCTGGGGACGCTCATCGGCTCCGGCGTACCGTTAATAATGTCGCTTCGGGTCGCACGGGAGGCCATCGGAAACCGGACGCTCGCTGAAGCCGTTCGATCTTCCATTGAGCAGGTGCAGCAGGGCAAGGGTCTGGCTCGCAGCCTGGCGGCATGCCCCCAGTTGTTCCCGCCTTCGGTAATCGAGATGGTGGCGGTCGCCGAGGAAAGCGGGAGGCTGGACGTGGAACTCAAGCGACTGGCGACCGTCTATGAGGCCGAATTGGACCGCCAACTGCGGATGCTCGTGTCGCTGGCCGAACCTGCCCTGCTGTTCGTGATGGCGGGCATTGTCGGAACCGTTGTTATCGGGATGCTTCTTCCCGTGTTCACTCTTCAGGAACTTATTAGATGAGAAAGAAACCATGCCAAATCAAAAATCAAAAATCGAAAATCGAAAATCGTTATTCCGCGGCTTCTCCCTGATCGAACTGCTGCTGGTGCTCGTGATCCTCGCCACGCTGACGGCGATTGTGGTTCCGAAGTTCACCAAGCGGTCCGAGCAGGCCAAGGTTACAGCGGCGGGGGTTGCCATCGCCGCTATCCAGCTGGCGATGGACTCCTTCGAGGTGGATTGCGGACGCTATCCGACCAACGAGGAGGGGCTGCAGGCCCTCATTGAAGAGCCCGCCAACGTGCAGAACTGGCATGGGCCGTATCTGAGCGGCATGCCCAAGGACCCGTGGGGCAACCCCTATGTGTATCGCCAGCCAGGACAGCACAACACTACCGGATACGATCTGTACTCCTTCGGTCCGAACGTGCAGGAAGGCGACGGAGACGACATTGATAACTGGTCGGAGAGATAACCCGGAAAGCCGCGGCGCCTTTACGCTGCTGGAACTGATCCTGGTGATGGTGCTGATCAGCGTGCTGCTGGGCGTGGCGGCTCCCGCCCTGCGCGGCTTCTACGGCGCACGCGGGAGCGCAGACGCCGCGGCGCAGTTGCTGTCCCTGGCGAACTATGCTCGCTCACAGGCAATCGCTCAGGGGACCGTCTTCCGCCTCAATGTCGATACCGGCGAAAGGACGTACTGGCTGACGGCGCAGATTGGCGGCGCTTACGTGGAGTTGAACAACGAATACGGCAGGCGATTCGTCCTGCCGGAGACCATGACCGTAGATGTCGAATCGCCTTCGGCGGGCGAAAATCCATCATACATTCAGTTTTATCCGAGCGGAAGGAACGATGAGGCCACGATCAAACTGGTCGGCCTGCAGGGCGAGGTGTTCCACGTTACCAGCCCGTCCGCGACCGAGCCGTTCCGGGTCGTCTCTTTATCGGAGGACGACGATTAGTGACCGCCGGACGAAGAACTCGTCGTTTGACCGGCGAATCCCGGCGCGCCGGGATCGCCTTTACGCTGATTGAGGTGCTGGCGACGCTGGTGCTGGTAGGCATCGTGCTGCCTGTGGTCGTGGACGGAATCCTTCTGTCGCTGGCGACGGCAGGCTACGCCAGAGACCAGTCCGAGGCGGCATCGCTCGCGCAGAACCTTATGTCGGAAATCGTTGTCAGCGGCGACTACCAGGACTCCGAGTCCTCAGGACAGTTCGGGACACACGGACTGGAGTACCGCTCGTCGGCGCAGTGGAATGAATGGGAAGATCCTCGTCTAATGCAACTGACCGTAACAGTGAGCTGGCAGCGGCGCAGCCAGGAACGAGACGTAACGCTGTCCACGCTTGTGTATTCCGGGAGTGGCGAATGATCGGGTTTTTGGCGAAAAGGCGAAAATTCTGCGGCTTTACGCTGCTGGAAATGCTGGTGGCGACGGCCATGATGGCCGTGCTGGCAGGGTCGTTCTACGCGACGCTCCGTATTGCGCTGACGGCGCGAAGCAGTTCAGCCGCCGCCGTAGAACCGGTCCGCAAAACCGAGTTGGCCCTGGAACTGCTCCGGGAGGACCTGCAATCGGCTATGGTGCCTA
>CAYUYD010000374.1:0-1988 GCA_964449105.1 uncultured Planctomycetaceae bacterium
GCCTTCGCTCCTTGCTTAAGAGCGCCGCTCTCGAAAAAAGTGCTCAGGTTGTATCGAACGGAACGGTGTACGAAATGCCGGTCTCCGAAGCGCTCCCGAAGACGGATGTTTACTTCGGCGGCGTGGGCTTCTCCCTGGAGCCGAAGCAGCCGCCCGGTCGCTTCCGCAACAAAACCGATGAATGGGTAGGCGGCGATGCACATGCCCCAGTTCAGCAGGAAAGCACTGTCGGAATCGGGGCGCGTACGAAACATTTCCAGTGCATCGTCACGCAAACTCGTGCAATAGGCCGGCGGCTGAAGCCAGACCCGGTTCAGATAGACAAAGACTTTTCGGATCGTTTCTTTGCCCTTGTTGTCCTTGGCAATCTGCTCCTTCAGTTGGTCGGCGATCTCGGCGTCCGGAACGTGTGCGGCGGCAAGTCTGAGCGTCTCGGTAAGCCAGACTGCCCGCACTTTACGGTTGAAACCGATGTCGACTTTGCGCCTGACGGCCATCTCAATACACCGCCTTCCTACGCACGATTTCTACAAATGGGACAATGACCTCATCGAGACTGCTGCCGCCGTGACAGACGATCGTTTGGCCCTTCTGGCTGAAGGCGCTTCCGGTCGGGGCAAGCAGACAGTGAAAGTCCTTGGGCAAACCTTGATGGTCCCACGATATGGAATCCGGGAATGTCTTCATGGTCGAGGATCGCAACCTAGTGTCGCTGTATATCCTGCATCGCTCGCCACGCTTCTCGCTCAGAACACCTTCGCTTGGTGCTCCTATTCCCTCTGCCGTGATATTCCCATGGTCCGCCGAGATGACCAAACTGAAGTCCTCGGCCAGCAGTCGTTGAATCAGCTCACCTAAGAAACCTTCCTGACCCCATGTCTTGACCTGTGCTGCCATGCCGGCGGTGCCGACCTGGATGCCGTGCATGATCCTGTCAACTTTGTAGATGGTGCATCCCAGAACACGGGTTCGGTGGCTGATTTGGCTGTCGAGTTCGGCGATGTCGCCCGCGTTCCCGTGGCAGGCCCAGAACCCGATCTCGTCCAACTGGAAGCCGCGGTTCGACCAGAACTGCCTCCATCCGTATTCGTCCCGGTCCGTGCGCGTGATGGTCTCTGCGAAATAGGCTGGAATCTTGCCCGAGTATGCAGCCTGCCTTGAAACCGGTGTGATGGTAGGTATCCAGGCCATCAAAGCGTTTTCGTGCACGGTGGCAAAGGCCAGAGCTTCGGTAAGCCCCTCCTTGAGGAGTAGCCACTGATCGATGGCAAGCCCGTCCACCAAGAGCAGAGCAACCTTGGAGGCTTCCTGTTCCGCCAACCTGTGCGCCAGAAAGCCGGGAATGTGATGCACCATCACCGGGGTAACGGCCGGATAGTTATAGATACCCCGATATGTCGACGTTAACCAGGTCGAGAAACGCTTGTTCACCTCGGCGAGCAATCCGGCGTATCTCTCACCGTGCGGCGCCTTGAGTGTCTGAATGTTCTCATTCCAAACGCGCTGCATCTGGCCATATTTCTGTGCGAAGGCGAGCCAGGCAGACACGCCGGCATCATCCGGCGGTAAGTCTTGTTCGACGGCAGAACAGAGATCATCAAAGCGAACGTCCGCTTCCTCCACCGTGGTGCTCTGCATGCCGACCTTCACCCAGGGCTTGGCTTTCACGGCCGAGGCCACCCATTCGACAGGCTTGAGTATCCCCTCCGTGAACAGGTTGTCCATGTAGACTCGAATATCGTCGTGTTCGAACGGAAGTTCCCGGGCGCCGGGATATTTCATGGTACTCGATTCGGAAACGATTTTCTCGGGTTTGTCCGAAAGGGATATCACAAACAACTGCCAGCGCTCTTGAAGAAAATCCCAAAAAGCTCCCCGGTCGGGCAGGATCGCATTCAATGGCCACCCCTTGAACCGGCTTGTCTTCTCAAGGACGCTCAGGAAGTACGCATCCAGGGGCTCCGGGATGTGTTGCTTGCGGTAGTGGC
>CAYUYD010000375.1:0-1965 GCA_964449105.1 uncultured Planctomycetaceae bacterium
GCAACTAAAAGCCTTGAAAGAACTGGCAAAGGCGAGGAAGACCTCCGTCGCCAAACTGGTGCGCGAGAGCGTGGCGCAGTACGTGGTTGTTGCCGCGAAGGAGTCAGATCGTGAGGAAAAACGCCGTCGGGCGTTGGAATTTTTGGAATACATCAAAAATCATCCGGAAGAATTTCGCGACATTGAAGGGAAAACGGATGTTTCCATCAACCACGATAAATATCTGGCGGAGATTTACGGGACATGGTAAAAATCTTTGTAGATACCTCGGCGCTTGTTGCGCTTATCAATACGGCTGAAGAGAATAACTTCAGCGCCTGGGACACCTGGAATGATCTTATTCGACGCGGCGATGAACTGATCACAAATAATTATGTGATAGTTGAAAGTATTGCGCTGATCCAGAATCGGCTTGGCATACCGGTCGTACAGAAATTACAGACAAATACTATATCGCTCCTTCACATTGTCTGGATTGACGAAGAACAACACGCTGCCGCGCTGCAAAACGTTCTTGCAGCCAACCGCCGCTCCCTGAGTCTGGTGGATTGCTCCGCTTTCAAGAGCATGCGTCGCATGGGGATCAACACCGTCTTCACCTTCGACCCGCACTTCACCGAACAGGGATTCACTGTAATTCCAGGTTAGCCCCAATACTGTTTAGATAAGTCTGCAGAGACGGCTCCCACGCCGTCGGGCATGGGAGCCCGACCATCTAAACTAAACAGTATTGAGGTTGCCCCGGCTCTCTCCAGAGGGCCGCACAATCCAAAAAGCGATCGCGCCGAGATAAGGGATTGCCAGTTCGAAATTCATCATCGCTTTCTCCTTCTGACCGAGTAGGTGCTGCGCAGTAGTTCTTCAAAGAGTTTTTCGTATTCCGCCGCGACCGAGTCGGGGTCGTAGATGCGGGCAAGCGCCGCTGTATCGCAGCGGTATTTTTCTTTTTCGGCAAAGATCGCAAGCAGGGCATCCGCCAGTGCGGCGGAATCGCCAATCGGTACGACCTTGCCCATGTTGTGCATTTTCACCGGCTGACGCACGCCGGGCAGCGCCGAGGCCACGCACGGAACGTTGTGCAGCATGGCCTCGATCTGTACCAGCCCAAAGGCCTCGGTCGAATTGAGCGAGGGGACGACCAGCACATCCAGGTTGGGGTAAAAGGCTGTCATTTGCGCAGGGTTGAGCACGCCGAGGAATTTCCAGTGTCCCGCCGTCTCGTATTCATGGATGCGCGGCAGCAACCGCTCGGCATAAGCCTGCTCGCCGAGAACGTTTTGATACTGCCCCGCAAAAAGCACTTGCGCCTTTGGGTATTTTTCCAGCAGGCGCGGCAGGGCATCCAGCAGGACTTCCACACCCTTCTCGGCGGCAAAACGCGCAGCCATGCCGATCACGGGATGACGTTCGCGGGTCTGATGTTCGCGGGTGAAGGTCTCAACTTCGCTGGAGGAGGCAGGCGGCAGGACGACAGGCGGCAGGATGGGGGTCAGTTTGCGGTGGTAACGCGAGAGATAGGCCGAGTTGTCGGCGTAATCCTGTGTGTACGTGACAATGTGATTCGCCAGCCGCGCAGCCATGTTATTCTGGAACTTGACGACCAGGTTGACGAAACGATTGAATATGCCCGGCGGCAGGAGCAGGTCGCAATGATAGGTCAGGAGGGCGGGTTTTCCGAACAGACGGGCGCGGAAAGCCACGCCTGGGGCGTCGAATTGCGGCAGGTGGAGTTGCACCACGTCGTGCTGCCAGACCAGTTGGGTGGCAACCAGGCCAAAGGTCGGGGCGAGCACCCCCTTACTGACGCGCAGCGCGACCGGCACGCGGATGACGCGCACGCCATCCAGCATTTCTTCGCGCGGCAGGGACCTTCGGTCGTACTGCGTGGTCATCACGGTGACGGTGTGGCTGCGCCGGGCAAAGGCGCGCGCCAGCCGCTCGGCGTAGATGGTCAGGCCGGAGGTG
>CAYUYD010000376.1:0-1954 GCA_964449105.1 uncultured Planctomycetaceae bacterium
TGAAAAAGAAAATAGCAAAAGAACTAAGGCGACGCAAGCAAAGAATTCAATATCGTCTGCGTGATATCAACTGGAAGGAACAGAGCAAGCCGATGTTCGCCGGCGGGAACATTCATTATGAGATGGCCGGGCGAACGCGTGGCTTGGCTTATGGTGGTATCGGTGCGATGCACCTGCTGGCCAGGCAAACGGGACTGGTAACGGCAATAGATGATAAATTGAGCCTGCTCAGACGGCATCCCTTCGACAAGCTCAGGATGGGGATGGTGAGCCTGTCGAACCACTGCCATATCATGAATCGGATCATATCCTCAACATCGCATACAACATCCTGTGCAACGGCGACTGCCTGGAGGACATCGAGCGGCTAAGAAACGATGAGGTCTATCTGGACGCGCTGGGCGCCCGGCGGATTCCCGACCCGACCACGGCGGGCGATTTCTGCCGGCGGTTCACAGAACAAGATGTGCAAGCCTTAATGAATATCATCAACGAGGTGCGCTTAAGAGTCTGGGCAGATCAGCCTGATGAGTTCTTTGAGGAAGCTATCATTGACGCAGACGGCACGATAGCCGGGACTACGGGTGAATGCAAAGAGGGGATGGACATCTCTTATAAAGGCATCTGGGGATATCATCCGCTGCTGATTTCGCTGGCCAATACGGCGGAGCCTCTATACCTGGTTAATCGCAGCGGCAATTGCGTAAGCAGCGCCGGAGCGGCGGGTTATCTTGATCAAGCCATCGCCTTATGCCTTACGGGAGGCTTTAGAAGGATTCTTATGCGTGGCGATACTGACTTTAGTCAGAGCAAGGACCTGGACCGGTGGAACGATGATGAAAGGGTAAAGTTTATCTTTGGCATTAACGCGATGCGAAACCTCGAGACCATAGCGGATAATCTGCCTGAGGGCCTCTGGAGGCCGTTTGTACGGCCTGCCAAGTACGAAGTCCGCACAGAAGCAAGGCGGAAGCCTGCATAAGTCAAGCAGCGGATCATAGTAGAACGAGAGTATAAGGACATTCGTTCCTTCGACAAGCTCAGGATCGGGATGGTGAGCGGCCCTGCCGTGGCGAGGCCACTTGTCGAACCATTGGAATCCGAACAGGTCGCCGAGTTTGACTATTCACCGACAAAATGCAATAAGACCTATCGCATTGTCGTATTGCGAAAAAATCTTTCGGTGGAAAAGGGCGAAAAGGTCCTGTTCGATGACATACGCTATTTCTTTTATATCACCAACGACCGTGTATCCTCGGCGGCCAAGATTGTTCGGTTGGCCAATGGACGCTGTGATCAGGAGAATCTGATTGAGCAGCTCAAGAACGGCGTTGTGGCATTGCGTATGCCGGTTGATAATCTGGTGAGCAACTGGGCATATATGGTGATGGCGTCACTGGCCTGGACGCTTAAGGTGGCCTCGCCACGGCAGGGCCGCGTGGTTCGGTTTGTCACTCGGCGAGAAGGGGCGCTGGCGGCAGAGGTATAAATCGCAGAAGCATTCGGTGCTGAAGATGGAGTTCAAAAGATTTCGCAACAACTTTATACAGTTGCCCTGCCGGATTATCAGGACCGGCCGAAAGATTGTGTATCGCATACTGTCGTGGAATCCCTGGCTGGCGGTATTTTTCAGTGGTTTTCGGGGATTGCGATATTCGCCCGGCTGACGCGGCCGGAAGAATTGAGGTCGCGGTACGGACGCCGCGATAGTTGCCGACCTTAGGGAGCGAGGAAAGCGAGACTTTGATGAAGCAAACACAACTTGGCCAACAGACTCAACCAGCCACCCGGCTGGGACACGAGAGTTGTGTCCGACTAAAACGGCCGACTCCGTCACTTGGAAGCCTAAAAAAACTCGCTTGTTTTGGGCCTAGTATAATATGTTTCGCAAATATGAAGGGTGGCGTAGGTAAGACAACGCTGTGCGTTAATCTTGCCTTTTCGGTCTTTATGG
>CAYUYD010000377.1:0-1940 GCA_964449105.1 uncultured Planctomycetaceae bacterium
CAGGGGCGCCCGGTTCCCGCTCGCAAAACGCTCCTAAACCACCAGCGGCACCAAGCCCCTGCGATCGACGGCAACGCGGAATAGCTGCTGACCGTTATCGGCGCCGTCGGATTGCAGCGTCGTCTCGCCGACTTGCAGTTGCTTGCCCTTGTCAAGCCTAATCAATATCTCCGATGCCGGCACGGGGGGCAGTTTGAGCGTGGTTGCCAGGTCCCCGCCCTTGCTTGCCAGCGGGGCCGACATCTTCAGTTCCAGTTCGAATCGGCCTTCCTTTTCGAGCACCAGAAACAGGGTGCCGTCGTCCTTGCGCCCAAACCGGGCCGGTTGACCGCCCAATTGCGCCGACTCGATTGCCAGTCCCCCGAAGGCCAGGTCAACCGTCTGCCAGCCTCCGCGCAATTTCGCGATCCGGATGCGGCCGGTCACGCGCAGTTGGTGATCGTCAAGTTGCGCTTCGTATGCCGCCTGCGACAACACCGCATCGGTTGGTGGGACCGTTTGTGATGGAACGCGACGCTGGGCTTCCTCCCACAAAGCCAATATCTTGGCCCGCGGCATCAGCACGCCTTTGGATGAATCGTCAAACAGCAGTTTCAGTTGATCCGCCGGGATGTACACGTTACGAATCCGCGGTGGCCCGCGAGTAACTTCAGCCGAGACGGAAGGAGAAAACAAACACAACAGGCACGCTGCAAGCCATAGAACTTCAAAGCTGCCTCGGCGACCGAGCTTGTCACTGCTCATCACTGCCCCTCTCCCGTTTGCCTGTCGTCCCCTCAGGACCATCAGCGACCGGAGCATCGTCCGATGCCACGGTCCTGCCGTGTGAATCCGCTGCGGCAGTGTCCGCGCCGGGCGCAGTCGGCACGGTAGCATTCTGCCCGGCCAGCGCCGGCGCGAAGGAGCCGGTTCGACGAACGTATAACAACCAGACAACCAGCCAGAGTGCAACAACGCCGGCGATTCCGAGCCGCGCCGCCAGCAGCCAACTATTGATCAGCGACGGCGAAAACAAACCGACGAACAAGACCACGAACGCCAGGGTAAGGATCGTCAAAACCTTGGTGTCGAGAGAGAACCGCAGCAGAACGACGCCGATCGCCAAGACAAGCAGACTGCCGATGATGGTCATCGTGGGGATGTGCCAGTAGCCGATTCTCAGTTCCGTCCGTCCGGTCAGACTACTTAACAAATAGGTCGTGCCGCCGACCTGGAAGTCAAACGACGAGCTGTCTTTGGGAAACCAACCGTCAGGATTGTCGGCGGCTTCGGTGATCGCGCGTGAATCCCACAGACCGACGCCGATATGGCTGGTGAATCCGTCGGGGTCGCCTACCAGACGGTAGTCCTTCGGCACCCAGAGGCGCACGTACACCTTTTGGAATTTGACGCCTTCGTCGAACCGCGGAAGCGGCAGACGCAAGACGTCGGTGACTTTGAGCTCCTTTTCAGGTCGTGGCGTCTCGAAGACCGCCGCGATTTGGAACGGCTCATCCGAGTCGGCCGTACGAGCTACGTTAATGAAATAGGTCTTGTCCTCGGGACTGCCGCCCGGCGCCGCGGGCGCTTTCTCGGGCGCCACGGTCTGTCCCGCCACGGTGACGCTCAGAATGCGCGGATTGTGAAGGGTAACCGCCAGACGCTGGCGCTCGCTGGACTTCAGGTCGTACCGGGCGCGCACGGTCATCGGGCCGTCTTCCGTAACGACGGCCTCAATGTAAGCGCGGCGAACTACGGTTTCGACGACGTCTTGAAGCTCATGTTTAGTAATGCTTAGCGTCAGTTGAGCCGGATGTTGGTAGTAGCGGTACGTCAGATACGGCTGGGCCGTGCCGATCGGCTGCGACAGTTCACGAGGATCGATCTCCTCCAGACCCGTCGGCCTGGCGTCGACGGATAGGGTGCGGTCTTTACGGATGGCGATCTCGCCGGTTTCGCGG
>CAYUYD010000378.1:0-1921 GCA_964449105.1 uncultured Planctomycetaceae bacterium
ACATGGCTCTTGTAACCAATTGAAACTATTCGACTTATAACCGGACAGTAGTGAAAAAACTTACACAAACCCAGTGCCACTAATGCCAAATGCCTAATGCCAAATGCCTTTCCGCAATCCGCAATCAGAATAAAACTCTTGACGCCGGGCAAGTCGAAACTTATGTTACCTGCCTTGTCTTTGAAGACAGGACGGCGTAACCTACATCGTTCGCTGTGTTACTTGTAATGGGCCAATGTGGCCTGGAAATCTACCCGCTCCGGTACGGACTAATAACGGAGTGCAGGGGAGGTGTATATTGGCAGAAAGTGTAATTCGCAATCTGATTGACGCCGGGATTCACTTCGGGCATCGCATCAGTCGGTGGAACCCGAAGATGAAACCCTACATACTCGCAAGGCGTAATTCCATCCACGTCATCGATCCGAAAGAGACGCTAAAGGGTCTTCTGGCGGCGAAGAAGTTCTTAACCCGTCTGACCGGCGAGGGCAAGGACGTGCTGCTGGTCGGTACGAAGCGTCAGGCCCGCAAAAGCGTGGAGTCCGGCGCGAGGCGGGTGGGCATGCACTATGTGAACGAGCGGTGGCTCGGCGGGACGCTGACGAATTTCCTGACGATCCGTTCGCGCCTGTCGAGGCTGGAGAAACTCGAACAACTTGACGCCGACGGTCTGATGGCGCAGAACAGCAAGAAGGAAGACGCCCGCCTGCGGCGCGAGATGCGCAAGATAAAGCGGAACCTCGACGGTATCCGAAACATGAGTCGTCTTCCGGGGGCGGTGTTTGTCGTCGATGCCGGTCGGGAGGTCATCGCGCTGCGAGAGGCGCGAAAACTCGGAATCCCGACGATAGCGCTGATAGACACCGACAGCAACCCCGACACGGTCGATATCCCCATTCCCGGAAACGACGATGCGATGCGGGCGATTATGCTGATAACAAAGGAAATCTGCGACGCAATCGAGATCGGGAAGGTCGGGCGGACAGACAAGGCCGAAGTTCGGCACGCCCATTCGGAACCGCCCGCGGCGCCTGCCGAAACCATCCAACCAGGGGTCCGGGCAGCCCAGGCCAACGAAGATAACGAGAGTGCGTCCGCCTGACAGGCGATTAATCGTTTCTCTAACCAACGGTTCGCCGCTCCGGCTGGACCATGAATAACGACGAGAACGGGAACAATAATGGCTGAAATTACTGCAAAGATGGTAAAGGCCCTGCGGGACGAAACCGGGCAGGGCATGATGGACTGCAAAAAGGCGCTGGCGGAAACCGGCGGAGACGTCGAGGCCGCCGTTGAACTGCTGCGTAAGAGGGGAATGGCCGCTGCTGAAACCAAGGCAGCCCGCACGGCGACTGAAGGACTCATCGCCATCGGGAAGACCGACGGCGCAGCCGCCATGGTCGAAGTTGTCTGCGAGACGGACTTCTGCGCCCGCAACGACGAATTCAGGGCGATGGTCGGAAAGGTGGCGTCCCTTGCCGCCGGCGCAGGAGACGACGGCGAGGTCCGGGCCGCCGATGAAATAACCGCCGCCGTCCAGGATTGCTTCAACAAGATCGGCGAGAACATGCGATACGTGCGAGGCGTGAAGGTCTCGGCCCCGAAAATCGGCTCATACATCCACCACAACGGAAAAGTCGGCGTACTGGTGGGAATCGACGGCGAAATCGACGACCAGACCGTCAGCGACATTTGCATGCACATCGCCTTCGCGGACCCGATCGGGCTTACCAAAGACGACATCCCCGCCGATCTCGTCGCAAAAGAAAAAAGAATCGCCACCGAGCAGGCGATCGAGGCCGGTAAACCAAAAGAGATCGCCGAGAAAATGGTCGTCGGAAAGATCAACAAGTTCCTCGCCTCGAAGGCGCTGCTGGAACAGCCCTTCGTCCGGGACGATAAGAAAAAGGTCAAGGACATC
>CAYUYD010000379.1:0-1898 GCA_964449105.1 uncultured Planctomycetaceae bacterium
TTTCCCATGACCGCCATTTCCTGAATCAGGTCTGCACCCATATGGCGGATATCGACTTCGGCCGCATCCAGGTGTATGTTGGGAACTACGACTTCTGGTACGAGGCCAGCCAGTTGATTCTCAAACAGAGGCAGAATGAGAACAAAAAGGCCACTGCCCGGGCCGACGAGCTCAAGGCGTTCATCCAGCGTTTCAGCTCCAACGCCTCCAAGGCGAAGCAGGCCACTTCGCGGAAAAAACTACTGGAAAAGCTCACCATCGAGGACATGCCGGTCTCGTCGCGGAAATACCCCTATGTGGTGTTCAAGCCCGGGCGGCCCTGCGGCGACATCATCCTCGAGATCAAGGACCTCTGCAAGGAGGTGGACGGGGTCACGGCCTTGCACAATTTAACCCTCACCGTCAACAAGGGGGACAAAATCGCCTTTGTCGGCGGCAACAGCCTTGCCAAGACGACACTTTTTCAGATTTTGGCCGGGGAAATGGCGCCGGACAGCGGCAACTTCCGCTGGGGCCAGACCATCTCCACCGCCTATTTTCCCAAGGAGAACAGCGACTACTTCGCTCATGACCTAAACCTGATCGAATGGCTCCGCCAGTTTGCGCCCATCATTGAGGGCGAAAACTTCGTTCGCGGGTTTCTCGGCCGGATGCTCTTCTCCGGCGAAGAGGCGCTCAAGCAGGTCGGCGTCCTTTCCGGCGGCGAGCGGGTCCGCTGTATGCTGGCGCGGATGATGCTGGCCGACGCCAACACTCTCATCTTGGATGAGCCGACCAATCACCTGGACCTTGAATCGATCACCGCCCTCAATAATGGCCTCATCGCCTTCCCTGAGGTGGTGCTTTTCGCTTCCCATGATCATCAGTCCGTCGTAACCGTGGCGAACCGGATCATCGAGATTACGCCGACCGGGATCATCGATCGGATGACAAATTATGACGATTATCTGGAAGACGCAGAGGTGACGAGGCTCAGAGGTGAGCTCTGCCAGGCAATGGCGAGTTGAATCTCTAGTCCTCCCTCCAAAATCGGAGAGATATTCAATCACCGGGGAGAATAAGCAATGTCCGGAAAAGAGGCCGGCGTCGGCCGGGGGGTTGCCCGGCGGCTGACCAAAAAAGAAATCAACGACTGCCCTATGACCAAGTGGCGGGGACCGGTTCACGTCATTCGCACTGCCGGGGAGCTGGCCGACGCGGTCCGGCATTTGGCAAAGGAAACCCTGCTAGGGTTGGACACGGAAACCAGGCCTGCCTTCAAAAAGGGAGAGAGTTACCCGCCGTCACTGCTGCAGCTCGCAGGCGAACAGGAGGTTTTCATTTTCCAGTTGCAGTACCTCGGCCTGCCCAAACCGCTCCGCCGCCTCTTGGCGCAGCCCGAGATCACCAAGGCCGGCGTCGCTCTGACGTATGATATCAGGGAATTGCAGGAACTGGCCCCCTTCCAGCCGGCACGGTGCGTGGACCTCGACAGGATGGCCAGAGAAGCGGGCCTTCTAAATCAGGGCTTGCGGGGACTTGCCGCCGTTCTGCTGGGGCTTCGCATCTCCAAGGCAGCCCAGACTTCCAATTGGGCACAGAGAACACTAACCCCGATGCAAATTCGATATGCGGCCACCGATGCCTGGCTGGGCCGGACACTCTTTCAAAAACTCCTGCAGATCAGGGATTCAGGAGATTCGGCAGGCTCCTAGCCTTTTTTCTCTTTCTTGGCTCTTTTCGCGGCTTTTTTTCCTTCAGGGTCTTGGCCGGTTCCTTCTTGGTTTTCTTTTTGCTGTCCATGCCTTTACTCATGCTTTTTCACCTCCGGGGTCAGCAATAATTCGGCATGCGTATGCCTAAACTATACACAGCGACATAAGTCCGATCCATCCCGACATGCCGCGTCACTCGCTGCG
>CAYUYD010000380.1:0-1898 GCA_964449105.1 uncultured Planctomycetaceae bacterium
CTACCAACAAGCTGATGGGTCATGGGCCGCTCCCAGGCCAGTAGGTTCCCGAAGGAATCCCCACCCTTTGATCACTCGAATCTGGATTCATGTGATTTCATCGAGTATTGCTCCACCTTTCGGTGGACTATCCTCGTGCCCAGGGTACGTTACCCAAGTATTACTCACCCTTGCGCCGCGCTAATTGCTCCCCGAAGGGAACTTTCGCGCTCGACTTGCATGGGTTAGCCACGCCGCCAGCGTTCGTTCTGAGCCAGGATCAAACCCTTCATTTGTTTATTGTTCTTCTCGCTCCTCAGGGGACAAGCCCAAAAGGAACGATCAGTTCAATTGAGGGTGATACTGGTTTGTCGGACCATAGGCCCGACTGGTCGGCCCGACATCCCTAAGGACAACGGACCTGGCCAAACTCAAAATCCTGCTATCTGGCTTATAAGCATCACGAGGATTCTGAGCCGACCCCGACCTCGTAAGACGGGCAGGGTCTTTTGCAGAATTTCCAACCCGACGACAATCGTGATAACTCCCGTCGGGAAGGCCACATCCTCGTGACGATTACACTGTTCACTTGTCAAAGAGCATTTCTCGCTCCGGCCCTTGCGGCCGGGAGATACTACAACTGCGGAGACACACTACAACCGTGCCCCTATTCAACACCGTTCAATGATGTTTCGTCTATCACTCTAACACCCCTGATTCGGCTCGTCAAGTGTATTAGCAAGAGTATTAGTAATTTTTTTTTACGACACGACGTTGATTGGTTTTCCCGCGATGAACGCTGCGATATTTTCAGCGGTCGTCGCCATCAGTCGCCGCCTCGCAGCCAGGGCCGCCCATGCGATATGCGGCGTAATCAGGCAGTTTTTCGCCGATAACAGCGGGTTGTCGGGCCTGATCGGTTCGGTGGATACCACGTCCATCGCCGCCCCGGCGATCCGCCCGGCGTTGAGCGCGCCGGCCAGGTCGGCTTCGACAATAAGCCCGCCGCGGGAAGTATTAATTAAAAAAGCGTCGGCTTGCATCCGTCCCAGTAATTTGCGATTGACCATTCCGGCGTTCTCTGCCGTCTGCGGACAGTGCAGGCTGACGACGTCGGCGGCTGCGAACAACTCCTCGACCTCGACCCATTGGAACGGTTCGTATTCCGGCGGGTTGGCCTGGTTGACGTCGGCGGCAAGGACTTCCATTCCGAAGGCATGCGCCAGTTCGCCGACGCGCCTGCCGATGCGCCCGAAGCCGACGATGCCCATCTTTTTACCGGCCAGTTCTACCAACGGAAAATCCCAGAAGCAGAAGTCCGGACTGTCGGTCCACCTGCCGGACCTGACGGCCTGGTCGTGCGAACCGACGTGATGGGCCAGTTCCAGCAGCATAGCGAAGGTGAATTGGGCGACCGAGTCGGTTGCATATATCGGAACGTTGGAGACCGCCACGCCCCGCCGCCCTGCCGCCTGGACATCAACAACGTTATACCCCGTCGCCAGGACGGAGATAAATCGCAGGCCGGGAAGTTGCGCCAGCGTATCGGCCGACAGAGGCGTCTTGTTAGTCAGCAGCACCTCTGCCCCGGCTGAGCGCTGAAGAATTTCATCCGGCGCTGTCCGGTCATAGACAGTCAGATCGCCGAGTTTCTCGACCGCATCCCAAGGATTATCTCCGGGATTGAGCGTCTTTCCGTCCAGTACAACGATTTTCATAGCGTATTTCCTTTACCAGGCGGGCTGCCTGCCGGCATCCGTCAGTAACCATTTCGTCCTGCTTTAGTGCTTCGCAACCTGAAACGACGGTTCCTCGGCGACGGAGCGGATGAGTTCTTCGGCGCAGGATACTTGCTCTTCCGAACCGGTAACGGCAATCCAGCAGGCGCCTTCTGCTCCGCAGACCCCGCCGGAAGCGAC
>CAYUYD010000381.1:0-1892 GCA_964449105.1 uncultured Planctomycetaceae bacterium
CTGCGATCAAGTTCAAGGCCGTCGTCGAATTTATGCCATTGTTGCGTGCGATTATCTCGTCCGTCGGTCCGACCTTCTTGTCGCGGTTGAAATCGTAGGCGTCGTCGATCTCGGCCGGGCCTTCCGGGCCGCCGATGGAATGCGGGTTGTTCCGAACGCCGATCTCGTCGGTGGGTGTTACCGTCGCGTCAGAAGCCGAGTTTCCCGTCTCACCGATAGCATTTCCGAAATAGAATACGTCACCACTCGCCAGTCCCGTCGCATCGGTGGCTTTGACTGTTACCTGTAACCACTTCTTCTGAATAGCGTTATCCGCCCAGATGACGGTGATTCGGTCAGTCTCACCGACTCCTGCGCCTTCGCGGACGGTGATACTCGTCGGAACCGGTGCGTTGCCCCATAAGCCGGTGGTGTTGTCGTTTCCGACTTTGAACGTGAAGTCAGCCGCTGTGGGCGTACCGGGCAAGCCTGCGACATCAATCATAATGCCGTTGATGCCTCGGCTGTAACTTGTGTAGTTGGCGAATGTCGCGGTTCCGCCCGGCAGCAGGGCGGTCTTGTCGGTCGCGACGGCCCCGTCGTCGGCGGCGTTCGCAGCAGGATTGTTTCCGTCGAAAGCGGAATTGTTGTAGAAGACATGTCGGCCCTTGACTTCGACGTCGGAGGCGACAGTGATGGTGAATCTACACCTTGCTACCTCGCCGTCCTTGTCCAGCGTTATGGCCCGGTACTTGCCCGGAGAGACCTGCTTGCCTGCGGCATCCTTCAGGTCCCAGTCCAGCAGCCCCTGAAAGTCCCCGATCTCTCTGACCAGCCTGCCCGCTGCATCCTCAATCCTCAGTTTCGTCTCGCCCCTGTAATAATAGTGGACAAATGTTATGGGCGAACCGCACGCGATGAACAACGGGTTCGGGTAGGCAATAAGCCTCGGCTCTCGCCCGGGCCAGGGGCGCTTGGGATCCGCCTGGTTCCAGACCGCCTCGACCCGCCCATCCATAATGGCGATGTCCCTCAGCCCGCCGCTGTCCGTCACAAGCAGGGCGACGAAGTACTTGCCGTCCCTGGCAAAGGTATGTGTCGGATTCTGCTCCTTTGACATCTCGCCGTCGCCGAAGAACCACCAGTACGAGACGATCGTCCTTCCGCCCTTCGCGGCGCCGGAACCCCGGAAGGTCACCGACTGGCTGGCTTTGAATTCGTTCGCTTCAGGGGAAAGTATCCTGGCATCGGGGAAGTCCTCGGAATTCAGGATTGTTCCCACCACGTTGGTCTTGTTGCCGGAGATGTCGTTGTCGGCAATGTTGTAGTAGGTGGCGGCAGGGGAGATTTTCAGGCCGGCGGTGTTGTCCCCCATGTTCAGGCCGAAGCCGTTCCCCCGGATCACGTTCCTCTTGACGACCGCTCTGCTGACATTGCCGATAACGATGCCGCTCGAGCTGCACTTGGTTATCTGGTTTCCTGCGATTACGACGTCCTTCCAGTAGTCATTCACTCCCCCTCCCCATACCCTCGTCTTGCCGACGGCGATCCCTGCGTCGAAAGAAGCGGCGTTTTCCAGCACGTTGCCGATTATGATCGTGCCGCGCTCGGCGTTGTCCAGCTTGCTCCTGCCGGACCCGTCTGGGATGCTCGGGTCGCCACCGTCGGGATAAGGCTGCAGACCGATCCCGAAATCGCCGTTGCCGTCGGCAATCCTGTTGCCGGCAATCACCCAATCCTTGCCGGCCATGAACGGGCCACGGGTGTACCCGGTGATTTCATTTCCGATGAACATGTTGCCGTCACCGAGGCCCCCGCCAGCGGATCCTTCCTTCACTCCATCCGAAAGAACGGAAACCATGATGTTGTTCTGGAAGACGTTGTGAGCAGCGCCTGGCCAGTCAGCGAGGCAA
>CAYUYD010000382.1:0-1875 GCA_964449105.1 uncultured Planctomycetaceae bacterium
CCATCAACAAGGACGCCGAAGCGCCGATCTTCAAACTGGCGCGCTACGGCGTGGTGGGCGACCTGTTCCAGATCGTCCCCGCGCTGAGCGCGGCATTCAAGAAGAGACTGGGGAAATAATTGGCGTGCGGACTTAAGTCCGCATTCCGGAGTCTGCCAAATCTCGCACGACATCGCCGACCCTGCATCAGACAGTGAAACCTCCGAGATACAAAAGTCTCGGAGGTTTCACTTTGCAGGGGAGAATCCAATCGGAGAATGCTACGGCAGGCAGGATAGGCTGGCCCCGACCGTAATGCGCTTTGTAGTCCAGATACCATTGGCGACGGCCCCATTGACGCTGACCGGATCGCCCACCTTCAGGTCGGCGAATGTGATCGGCGTGGTTGTCGTCCCGTCTTTGAACAAATAGCGCGTCGCTGCGGTCACCGTCACGGTCAACTGTGTGCCAATGTAGGGCTTGACCAGGTTGTTGCCGCGGATGACTTGCACGGTCACGGTATTCGCGCCGATGGCAGTGATCGTGCCGGTCATGGCGAAGGTACCGCGTGGGCCTTTTTGTCCCTGACCCGAGCCAGGGTTATTGCCCGCGGCATAGGCCGGAAAGACAGCGGCAAAGGCGAATATCAATACAAGAAGTAACACCAGAGTCTTTTTCATGTTCTGTTTTCTTTCTACTTTATGAGACGCAAAAGACGAGCAGAGGATACGGCTTTATAATTGAGCGCTACGATGTAAGTCCTCTTTCCACATACCCGGCTCCTCCACCGTATCTGACCGCAACGACCAGCGTCATACTTTATGGAAATAGCAGTGCTCTCGGACACCGAACTCATCAGCCGCGCCCGACAATTCGACCGCCAGACCCTGGCACAAATCTACGACCTCTATAGTCCGAGGTTGTATCGGTATGCCATGCGCCTGCTCGGCGACCAGAATCTGGCCGAAGACTGCGTCTCCGAAACCTTCAGCCGCTTCCTGCAAGCGCTAAGGGCGCGCAAAGGCCCCGACAATTTTTTACAGGCCTATCTCTTCCGCACCGCCCACAACTGGATTGCCGATCAATATCGCCGACAACCAATCCCAACCATTGAACTCGATGAACAGCATCCGGATGGGAATGCAAACCCGGAAGAGGAAGCCGGCCTGCGCATCCGGCAGGCACGCCTGCGCAAGGCATTGCGGCACCTGACGCCTGACCAACAGCAAGTCATCGCGCTCAAGTTTTTCGAGGATTGGGAGAACGAGGAAATTGCCCACGCCATGCGCAAGCCGGTCGGCGCGGTCAAATCATTGCAGCATCGCGCCCTGGCCAGCTTGCAGCGTATTTTACTGAACGAGGAATTGGTATGAACGAGATGGATCCGAAATTGCAAGGTTTGCTGGATGACATGAAAAACGTGCCGCCGCGCGACCCGCAGCGGGCGGCGCGCGGCCGCGCCCGTTTTCTTACCCAGGCCGCAGTTTTGCTACCAGCCGTATCCGGCAGAAATACTCAGCGTCAGATAGGGTGGAGAAATTTCTCCAGAAAGGAAAGGTTTGTCTTGAACGCTTTGATTTCTGTCATCGTTGCGATTTCCCTGCTTTTCGGAGGCACCGCTACCGTCGCCGCCGCGCAGGATGACCTGCCCAGCGAGGCGCTTTATCCGCTCAAGACTTTCAGCGAGGATGTCCGTCTCTGGTTCAACGCCGATCCGCAGATTGAAATTGACATGCTGCTAGAATTCGTCCAGACGCGCGTCGAAGAGCTGATCCAACTCACTGCGCTCGGCATCACGCCACCCGCCAAAGTGGCCGAACGGCTCAACCTGCACGTTGACCAGGCTCTGCAGGTGGCCGCGGGCATGAACGATGCCGGTCTGCAAGGCGCACTGGA
>CAYUYD010000383.1:0-1871 GCA_964449105.1 uncultured Planctomycetaceae bacterium
ACGATACTACCAGGCCGAGCACGGATCACCCGGCCCCACCGATAATCTTACGCCTGACGCCCGGTAACAGTACCGAAAGGGCTCGCTTGATATGCGACATACCGGAATCATAGGCGAAGCCGGCACCCTTGCCCCCACCTGGATGGCGATTTCAAAACTTTTCAGGAAATCGGTGTGCTTGAGTCCCAATAGATGAGAGGCCAGAATCAGATGACCCGTGGAGGAGATGGGCAGAAACTCCGAAACGCCTTCCACAATTCCCAGGATCGCAGCGGTTGATAAGTCCATGGGGCCTTTTTCCTTATTTTTACTCGGGTGTCAATGAAAAATGCGGACGGCCTTGCAGCATTGTCGATCCCGATAATCACCTTCCGGCTTGCCAGGGGTTCGTGGTGCGCAAATCGTTCAGCTTTCCCTCCCTCAATCCCATGTTTCGGAGCACCCTGTATTCGGGGAATTTCCCGTCATCGATACGATTTCCGCGGTTTCTCCCTGGTACATTTCGTCTATTCGAATCATATTTTTACCTCCAACCCAAATTAGGAAAGGACATATGGATCATGGATCATGGGAGTTGCAGGCCGGGCAGTCTCTTGCGGCGTCGGCGATGCATGGTCGCAAGAGACCGCCCGGCAGGCGTGGACGGATCTGTATTAAAATTTGATTGTTACACCGGCGAGATAACTCACGTCAGCCTCAGGCTTCGTCAGCCCGAACTTGACCCCCGCGTCCAGGCTGACCTTCTCCGACAGGTTATAGATCAGGCCTCCCAGGGCGAATGCCGGATGGGTGCTGCTGCCGGAGGCGGGATTGGTTTCGATGCCGATGTTGGCGACGGCTTTCAGGTCCTTGACCAGCTCGACCTCGGCGGCGGCCGAGGCGTGCCAGAGATCGGAGCGGTCCCCTCCGTTGTTCTCGTTCCGGATGTAGCCGAGGTTCATGTGGAAGGCCCAGGGTTCGATCTCCTTGGTCGTGATAAAGAAGAGGCGGTAAGTGGTGCGGCCGCCGCCAAGGCCCTTCTCCTCGTTGCCCGTCGGCAGGCTGATGCCGGGCTTCAGGGCAAGACCCCAGCCGTCTTTTTCGAAGAAGCGCCATTTGAGATCGAGGCTCATGTCGGAGATGCCTTTTTCGCGGCTGATCAGCTCATCGTTTTCGTGGGCGGAGAGCCACTGATAGGGCGCCGTAACGACGAAGTCGAGTGTCTCCGTAAGGCCGTATGTAACGGTGAGGGCCGCCTCCGCGGCTTCGCTCTTTTCCGTTGTGATATCGTCCACCTTCTCCTTGTCATAGGCGAGTTCCGCGTTGATTTCGATCTGCACGCCGCCCTTGCCGACGGTTCCCGCGTCGTCCGTGATCAACGGGTGAGCGGCATGGGCGGCGGATGTGGCGAACACAAGCCATCCCAGGATGGCGGCCAAAAGAATGATGCGATGTTTTTTAAAATGTTTCATGACGTAGCTCCTTTTCTATGGTTTTTTTAAAAAATTACTTTTATTGAGGCCGTCAAGCTTGACGGCCGAGTTCGCATGACCGCACGAACAGCCGGCGCAGCCCGAACAGGTCCATTGTCTGCGGAGCGAGCGGTAAAGCAAACCTCCCGCCGCGATGACGATGCAAATGATCAGTGCCAGATCGAGTATACTCATATGAACCTCCTATCCATTCCCGACGCCAAGCAGGCTGCCCGCTTGAAAGACAAGCACGGTCAGCACGTATGCCAGAAGCGTGAGTCCTCCAAGCTGAAACAGCGCCCAGCGCCACGAGTTGCTCTCTCGCTTCGTTACGGCGATGGTTGCCATGCACGGCGCGCTGATGAGGCAGAAGAGCATAATGCAGAAGCCAACCAATGGGGTGTAGGCGCTTTTGAGTTT
>CAYUYD010000384.1:0-1866 GCA_964449105.1 uncultured Planctomycetaceae bacterium
GGCAATGCCTACCTGACGCTGATCAATACGGTGATCACCGACCAGGACGGCCCTGCCACGCGGCTGGACAGCCGGGGCAACGGCAATGTGCGCCTGGCCGCGACGAACTGCACATTCAGCGTGCTGGATGGTCCGGCGGCCGTTTTTGGCGACAACGGCAGCGGCACGCTGCAAGCCAACTTGAAATACTGCGCTTTTGTCCCCGGCGGCAGTGCCACGATCTTCGAGAACGAGGATACGGGCGCCGCACTCACGCTGAACGGCACCACGAATGCATTCTACGAGTTCGGGACGTATTTCACCGATACCGGCGGCGGCGGGCTTACCGATAATCTGACCGGCACCCAGAGCAACAAGACGACCGACGCGTTTATTCTTTCAGACGGTTATCACCTGTCGCACGGCTCACCCCTGATCAACGTGTACACACTCCAGGCCGGTGATGAAACCACGGACTATGATGGTAACACCCGTCCCGAACACGGCCTCTGCGAAATCGGGGCCGACGAGTACAAACCATCAGGATTTATGTTCAAGTTTAAGTAGGGAGCAAAGCGCGAAGGGGCAAGCGCCAAGAGACTGTCCTCGGAGCTGTTGGTCCTATGGACCCCATGGGAAACTGGAAATTTGAAATTGGATTAGAATGAGCACACTGAAACAGAGAACAGAAGAACGACGAAAGAGAATCGTTGGTAATTGCGCGAAGGACTTCGATGATGCCAAGAAGTGGGATTTGGAGTTCTGGCAGAATGAGACCCCGCAGGAACGGTTATCAGCCCTTGTTGCCATCCGTAACGACATCATGGCTGTGCGAGGCAACGATCGTGATTTCGATTGGGACTATTGAATGAAAACAGTCAGGGACTTTGAAGACATGCTGATTCTGCTGGAGAAGCACGGCGTCAGGTATCTGATCGGCGGCGGACTGGCATTCATCTATCACGCGAAACCGAGATATACGAAAGACATGGCCATCTGGACAGCTTGATACGGGTAAAGAACTGCATTGACGATCCGCGCCACCAGGAAGATGTGCGCGTACTTCGGGAAGTAAAACGGCTGAAGAAGAAATGATAGCGCGAAGAATAGCAGAAACATCGCGAGCAAAGCGCGGAGCGCCAAGCGCCAAGCGCTGGCGAAGAAGGTCGACGAAGGTGGCTGTCCGCCGTTTGCCCGCCATAGCCCCTGGCCGACGCGAGCCGTCGGCTCGGGCAGGCTTGGCGAAGGCGGGTCGTCCGTCATCTGTCCTCTGTCCTCTGTTGCTGATCTTCTGCATGGTGATGTTTGGCATCACCATATGTCATGCTGCCGATACGGGTTTTAAGGATCCTACGACGACCGGCATTGACTACAACCAATGGACTACCCCGGGGAACGCTTATCCTGGTCCTGGTAATGACGCTGATGCAATAGGAGAAGGGAATGGGAATCTCCAGGATTATGCCACTTTTACTTTCGGCATTCCTGCCGGCGCTGTTATAAACGGCATTGAAGTGGTCGCCGAGTGGGCCGGCGTGACGGCCCAATCCTGTGGGCTGGGCGTTGAACTTTCGTGGGACGGCGGCACGACCTATACCACGACCGGGTATCTTGACACGCGCCTCACAACCACGGATTCCGATTCCACATTTGGCGGACCGGCGAACATGTGGGGCCGGGCTTGGTCGGACAGTGAATTCTCAGATGCTAACTTCCGCGTTCGACTGAATTCTATTGACGCAAATCCGGATGTGTGTGTGGACTGGCTAAGGGCGAAAGTCTACTATACCGTAACCACGCCGCCCGCGATCCAGAATGAGCCGGCCACGAATATACAGACCACCTCCGCCTATCTGAACGGCACGCTGACCGCCACGGGCGGACTGG
>CAYUYD010000385.1:0-1861 GCA_964449105.1 uncultured Planctomycetaceae bacterium
GCGTGGTTCCTCGCCAGCGGCTGGCTATCCGCGCCGGGGAGGTGTCAAAGGGGCTGACTGTTAAAGACGAGGATTTGATCGAGGCGGGCATTCGGATTGGCGAGAACCTCGACGGACTCTGGGGCGTCGTCAACGCCCAGTGCCGAAGACCGGCGGGTAAAAAGGCGCACTTTTTCGAGATCAATCCGCGTTTCGGAGGGGGCGTGCCGTTGGCAATTGACGCCGGCGCCGACCTGCCGAAATATGTCATGGAAGAGGCGCTGGGCCTGCCGGTCTCGGCCAGGCTGGGCGAGTTCAAACCGAACCGGCTGATGCTGCGTTACGATGATGCGGTGTTTGTTACCGCCGATAATCCTTCGGAACTACCCGGCTTTGATACACCGCAAAAAAGATGATTTACCGTCATGCCCGCTCATTCGCGATACATCCAGGCAGTAGTCTTCGACCTCGACGATACGCTTTTCCTCGAGCGCAACTATGTTCGCAGCGGCTTTGCTGCCGTGGGCGAATACCTTCGTCTGAAAACCGGTCGGCGGGTGGCGTTTGAGCGGTGGATGTGGCGCCGGTTCGTCTCGGACCGGCGGGACGGGATGTTCGATGCGCTCGCGGAACGTTTCGACCTGGGACTGACCGGCAGGGAAATTCGCCGACTTGTTGTCGTTTATCGCCGCCACAGGCCCGACATCCGCCCGTGTCGCGGCGTCGAGACGGTGCTGGCGAACCTTCGCCGCCGCCGGCTGAAACTGGGGCTGCTTTCCGACGGCTTCCTTCCCGCCCAGCGGTTGAAACTGGAAGCGCTCGGGCTGGAGAAATATTTCCATAAGGTGATTTTCACCGAGCAGATGGGTCGCGAGGCGTGGAAGCCCTCGCCCCGCGGTTTTGAGTCAATCCGTCGGGCGCTGGGCGTGCCTCACGCCGGATGTGTTTATGTAGCCGACAACCCCGCCAAGGATTTCCTTGCCCCCAACGGTCTTGGTTGGCTGACGATTCAGTGGCGCAGAAACGGACAGGTCCACGCCGACAAACCGACGCCGCGGGACGGAAAACCGCAAAGGGTCATACGCTCAGGCCCGGAACTGCTGCGATTGTTGCAGTGTTCTATGTGAACAGGCGTATTCTGCTCGATTCGGTCGGCGTAGCGCTGCGGGCCGGCGGGGGTTGGGGCTGAGTTTCCTCTTTATCCGGTTCGAAGCCGACGGCTTCGCGGACGACGTAGATAGGTCGGCCCTTGGCCTCGTCATAAATCCTCCCGACGTATTCGCCGCAGATGCCGATTGCCGCCAGTTGCATCCCCGCAAGCCCGACGGCCAGCATCACCAGATTGGCGATAAGCGCCCCGCCGACAAATGACCAGAGGATAAGAGCCGCAACGGCGTACAAGAATGCCGCAGCCGCCATAACCCCTCCCGCCAGTCCGATTAATCGAAGCGGCGCAGTAGAGAAGTTGAACAGCCCGGCTGAACCCATCCTTGCAAGTTTTGCCAGTGTGTATCCTGGCGTACCGCCCAGGCGGGGGGCGACCTCGTATCGGACGGTCGTTTGGCGGAAACCCACCCAGCGGACCAACCCGCGCAGGAAGCGAGACCTCTCGCGCACCCGACGGACCGCATCGACGGCCTTGCGGTCCAGCAGGCGGAAGTCCGCCTGGTCGGCTACGTCCATACCTGTCATCAGGCGGATCAGGCGATAGACGCACCAGACCGCCAGGCGGCGAGGCAGCGAGACGTCTTTGGTGTGCGCCTTGACCGTGCAGACGACCTCGTAACCCTGCCGCCACTTGGCTGCCAGGTCGGCGATAACCTCCGGCGGATGCTGACCGTCGGCGTCGAGACTGATAACCGCCGAACCGGTCGCATAGTCG
>CAYUYD010000386.1:0-1853 GCA_964449105.1 uncultured Planctomycetaceae bacterium
ACGTGGAGAAGAATGAGACGGTGGGCACGGAGCCTCTGGGCAGAGCGGGCGAGGGACCGGCTTGCCGTCAAAATCCTCACCGGATACGTTGTCCTGCTCATCATCTATCAGATGTTTCCCTTCGACCTGACGATAAGCCCCGTGGAGGTGTACCACAAGTGGAAGGTCTTCAAGGTTAACATTTTTCCTTTTTGCGAACCGGGCGGCGTGGCTGCATACACCATTCTGTCGAAGATCACCGTAATGATTCCCGTGGGCTACCTGCTGATGCTGTTGCAGCGTCGCCGCCGGTATCGGATATGCCGGGTGATTGTTGAAGTCTGCATATTAGCGGCGCTGATAGAAGCGGCCCAATTGTTCGTTTTCTCCCGCTACAGCAGTTCCACGGACGTGGTGCTGGGTACGGTTGGAGGATTACTGGGGGCCTGCGCAGCGGCGCTGTTCGGACCGGTAGCCAGTCGCCCTGTCCTCGAAACTGATTTCTGGAGACGCTACGGGACATGGATAAAATTGGCTGCGACCGCTGCGTTAGTAGTCGGACTTGGGTGGGAAAAGTGGCAGCCGTTCGATTTCGTTCTGCCGCAAGGAGGTCCGGCGGCGGTCGCCAGGGAAGTGCTGGTTGTACCCTTCACCCGACAATACTTATTGTCGGAGTTTCTGGCGTTAGGGCAGGTGGTCCGCGAATTCACAACCTTCTTTATCCTGGGAATGCTCTTGGGGAGCCTTTTGGCCCCGGCGGGCAGGACAGGCAGGATCGGCTGTGCATTGCTGGTCGCCGTCCTGGCCGTCGCTTTTGAGTTCGTCCAGGTGTTCCTTCCGTCGCGGACCGCTTACCTGACGGCAATGGTAATCAGCGGAACAAGCGGCGTAATGGGCGTCTGGCTGTTTGGGCGATTTGCGAATGTATTTCTGAAGACGGATCAAACCGATATGAACAAGGCGCATAGCGGAGAGCAGTGATGCGGCGAACGTGGACACCCAAGGTCGCTTTTGTGGTCGCATTGTCGTTGGCTGCGGCGGCCTGGCCGCTAGCCGGGCCTCCGAAGGAAACCCCGACAACCGCGACAACACAGAAAAAAGACCTCAAGGCGGAGGCCGAAGTACTGGCCAAAAAATGGGCCGACAACCTCGGAACCGGATACATCACACAAATCGATTCTCGCCGCCATCTCGTTTATGTCTCGGCCGTGGACCAAAAGTCGCTGGCACACGTGATGCAACTGCTCGGCACTTACCACGATATGCAACAGAAGATGCTTTTCCCCGAACCACTGCGGTGGAACGTTACGATCGTCCTTCCGACGCTGAAGGATTACCGCAAACTGATTCCCCTCGCCAAGGTGTACGGTATTTACAGCCCAAAAAACCGCACGCTGGTCAGCATCAGTTTCAGCAACGTGCTGATCCACGAGTTCACGCACGCCCTCCACCACAACGACCAGGCCGCCGCAAACCAGAAGCATCCCATCTGGATCGTCGAAGGCCTGGCCGCACTGTTCCAGGGTTCACGAATTAAAGACGGTCGATTGGAGATTGGCGTCGATGCCGGTCTGGCCGCCCTTCAGGAAGCGGTGAAGAAAAATAAGGCCCACCCGCTGGACGAACTGTGCTCGATGAAACCCAAAGCGTTCATGGAGGATGCAGAGTTATGTTATCGGCAGGTGCGATACGTAATGTTGTACCTCCACCGGCTGGAAAAGTTGCAGCAGTTTTACAAGGCTTGTAAGGCTGGCTATGCGTCCGACCAGACGGGAGTCAATGCCTTGGAAGAGGTGCTCGGCAAACCGCTGAAGAACATAGAGTCCGACTGGAAGAAATGGGTTCTTGCCGAGGAGCCGCCGTGGCGTCCTGCC
>CAYUYD010000387.1:0-1127 GCA_964449105.1 uncultured Planctomycetaceae bacterium
GGGTCGATCATCGGCGAACCGAGAACCTCGTTTATTTCCTCGCACATCGTACGAAAGACGGAGACGGCCTTTTCGTTCATATCGGCGGTGTACTGTTTCATTTCCTTGTTCAGCGCCTTTTTTCGCTCGTCGGACATCTGGACCCGCCGGCTGAAACGCCTGGCGGCGACGACTACGCCTTCTTCGCCGGCGGGCAGCTCCAGCGAGTCGTTTTTGACGTCTTCGCCGGCCCTGCCGAAAATCGCGTGAAGCAACTTCTCCTCGGGCGTCAATTCGCTCTTGGACTTCGGCGAGACCTTTCCGACGAGTATGTCGCCTGGCTCGACCCGCGTGCCCAGCCGGACAATCCCTGCCTCGTCCAGGTTTTTTAGCGCCTTCTCCGAAACGTTGGGAATATCGCGCGTAAACTCTTCCTGGCCCAGTTTTGTCTCGCGCACCTCCACATCGTACTCTTCAATGTGGATGGAGGTGAAGGTGTCGTTCTTGACGAGTTTTTCGGAGATGAGGATGGCATCCTCGAAGTTGTACCCGTCGAATGGCACGAACGCCGCAAGGATGTTCCTGCCCATCGCCAGTTCGCCGTTACTGCAGGCCGGTCCGTCGGCTATGATTTGGTTTTTGCGGACTCGCTGACCCGTCCTGACGATTGGCTTCTGGTTCAGGCAGGTGCGCTCGTTGAGACGGGCGAACTTACGCAGTTCGTATTCATCAATTTTGTCGATGACGATCCGTTTCGAGTCCACGTATGTAACGGTGCCTGCCTTTTGGGCCCGCACCACCATACCGGAATCGGCCGCCACAATTTTCTCCAACCCGGTCGCGACGAGCGGGGACTCGGTCCTGATCAGCGGTACCGCCTGTCGCTGCATGTTCGATCCCATCAGGGCGCGGTTGGCGTCGTCATGCTCCAGGAACGGGATCAGCGCTGCCGATATTCCAACGGTCTGCTTGGGGGAAACATCCAGATACTCGATGTCTTTGCCGGGGACCAGGCTGACCTCGCTTCTGGCGCGGACCAGGACGGAGCCATCGGGAATCTTTCTCTTTGCCCGTCCGGACATCCCGATGTGCATCGGGATCCCCGGCGCGCCGGGGTCGCCGGAGTCTTTCAGCACGTCCGGCGGGGC
>CAYUYD010000387.1:1137-1841 GCA_964449105.1 uncultured Planctomycetaceae bacterium
GGAGCCATCGGGAATCTTTCTCTTTGCCCGTCCGGACACAACTGTCGGTTTGCCGTCGCCGGAGTCTTTCAGCACGTCCGGCGGGGCAAGGACTGCTTCGGATTCCTCGTCGGCGCGAAGCCACCGGATCTCGTCGGTCAGTCGCCCGTTACGGACCTGCTGGTAGGGGGTGATCAGGAAACCGAACTCATCCACCGAAGCGAACAGGCTCAGCGACGAAATCAGTCCGATGTTGTTTCCTTCAGGTGTTTCGATAGGGCAGATTCGTCCGTAGTGGCTGATGTGCACGTCACGAACCTCGAAGCCCGCCCGTTTGCGGTTCAACCCGCCCGGACCAAGCGCGCTGAGCCGACGCTCGTGCGTCAACTGGCTGAGCGGGTTGGTCTGATCGACCACCTGGGACAGTTCGCTGCGCCCGAAGAAATATTCGATGCTGGCCGATACGCTCTTGGAGTTGACCAGTTCGGCGATTTTGGTCAACTCGGCAGGGTCCTTCATGCTGATCCGCTCCTGGACGGTGCGGCGGAGTTTCAGGAAACCTTTTCGGATTTCATCGCCGGCCAGTTCGTCGATTGTTCTCAGCCGGCGGTTTCCGAGGTGGTCAATGTCGTCAATGACGCCTTCGCCGGTGCGGAGGTGAAGTATGTACCGGACGATATTGACCATATCAGCCGGTTCGAGCGTCATCACCTTCTCGTCAGGGG
>CAYUYD010000388.1:0-1810 GCA_964449105.1 uncultured Planctomycetaceae bacterium
TGAATTCGCCCTTCATCGGCAGGAGGATGAAGTTGTCGGTAACGACCGGCTTGAGATCTGCGCCCTCGATGATTTCGACGTCTTTGACCCGCGCCGGCAGAAGCGACATTACGGGACGACCTGCCCATTGGCCATCCTGATTGGTGGTGGCTATAAATGTATATACGCCGTCTTTTTCGGTGAATTCCTGGCTCCAGGGCAATGTCCGCCGCCGCAGGCGCGCATCCCATGCCGGGTCGCCGTAGAGCACCGTCGTATCGCGCTCCCACAGCAGCCCCAGCGCATCACGGTCGATTTCGTTCTGGTCGTCCTTGTTCTTTCTTACCAGGCGGTGGCGATTCGCCAGGTCGGACATTACTCCGGGGTTCCGCTGCGTGTCGAAGTCCTCTACGACGACGTTCAGCAACCTCGGGTACTCGCTCGCCAGCCGGTGCAGCAGCGACTGCTGATTGAAATAGAACGCCTCGGCCACGTTGAACCGCCCCGGCTGACCCACGAGGAGGTCTCTCATGCCCCATCCCATGTGTCCGTACCACTGCGCGGCGATGTGCGCGAACATCTGGTACGCCCCGCCGCTGTGCATCCACGCCAGCGCCATGCAGTCGCGATTCGGAATCAGACCTATCAGGCAGTTGCCCACCGCCAGGTACGCCTTGGGGTTGGGCGAGTTGATGTCGTATCTTTTACCGGCGGTATCCAGGCCGAAGAGCTGCCCGTCCTTGCAGCGGAACTGCCCGCCTTTGAAGTTATATCCGACCTGCCAGTCGGCGGTGGTGGCGTGCCCGCTGGTTGAGAAGCAGTGAACGGAGGTGTTGTTGAGGGCATCGACCATGATTTTGACGCCGTCCGGGTCGCATTTCCCCTCCTCCTCTTCGCCCCCGTGGGGCTTGGTCCACATCTGCCCTTTTTGGCTTTCGTTGAACCGCAGGCCTGATTCAAACGGCGTAATGGGCGCTGACGCCGTACCGCTGACCGCACGCTGAAGGACAAGCGGCTCGGCGCGATTTGCTATCCGAAGCGCGTCAGCCGCATCGTAACCGGTCAAAATGCTCCAGAGGGCGTCCTCGTAGGGGTCATCGTCAAGCCGCCGGAGCATGTGGTGGATGTTCACAATGAACGGGCCGGTGATCTCCTCCGGAGCGGCGACGAAGCAGACATAGTCCGGCATCCGGGCAGACAGTTCCGTCGCAGCCTCCCGAACGTCGGAATTGAACCGGATTACCCTGCCGTTGTGTTTCTTGACAAGTGCATCGACCACCTTCCGCCATTCGGCGTCGGCGAAGGTCTTATTTCCGACGACAATCGCATAGGTTTTGGTTTTAGTCGCGGCTTCGGGCTTCTTTTGGGTCGCAGTCGGAACCGTGTCCGACTGACCTGATGCTGACTGTCGGCTCAGGGCGCAGCAAACCAACAGCACACAACCGACAATTACCGTCGTCTGACGCACAAACATTTTTTCTCCATCATTTTAAATAGGGACATCAGCCTGTTTTTCCCCTGACGACCCGGCGAAAGAAAGATTGATAATATGCCTCTATACCGCGTATTGCAAGAGTCGTCATGTCTGGGCCGCCCACGCCACATCACCCGGCGAGGCAACTCGCCGTAGCGACAGGTTTATCCGGTCTGCCGCTGCGAGCGGAAGCATACTATCCGCTTGCCCGTCTTCCGGCAGGACAGTATCCACCTTGCGAAAATAAGAGCAGAAACAAAACTTCTCTGCATTTGCCGTGTTTTGTAATAGTGTACCTGTGGACACTACTGTCCGGTTATAAGTCGAATAGTTTCAATTGGTTACAAGAGCCATGTA
>CAYUYD010000389.1:0-1807 GCA_964449105.1 uncultured Planctomycetaceae bacterium
ATAACCTCGACGGCGTTACCATTCAGTATGACGACTGGTGGTTCAACGTCCGCCCGTCCAATACCGAGCCGTTCCTCCGGCTGAACCTCGAAGCAAACGACGCCGACCTGCTGAAGGAAAAACTCGGCGAAATCCAGGCCATCCTCGGCAAGCCGGTGGATGAGTAGTTGCAGGGTGGGCAAATAACATAAGAATCCTTATCCGGTCAGGCCCTGGTGGGGCTTCATAAAACATTTCATTTTTCGGACAACGCCTGATTGCAAAGGAGTCAGGAAATGAATGAACCGGGCGACGACGTAAAAAACGAACCTAAAAGAAGACTCTGGTGGTTTCTTGGCTTCGCGCTGATGTTCCTTGTGGGGATGCTTCTACTTTTGCTGCCTAGCCTGGGCCGGCCGAAAGAATTGGCCAAGCGGGCGATCTGCGGGGCCAATCTGAAAGACATAGGCACAGGTATCGCTTTATACCAATATGATCATAACGATCTGCCCCCGCCGAACCTGGCGGCGCTGGTGGCGGACGGGCAACCGATGGATTTGCTCATATGTCCCAGTACAGACACGGAGAGGGCGACGACGACCCGGCCCGCTGACATCACAGCCCACTGCGATTATATATACGCCCCCCTGCCGGCAGATACGAAAGGGGGACTTGTCATGGCCTTCGAATTGCCCGTCAACCACCGGCAGAATATCGTGAACGTCCTGTTCCGTGATTACCATGTGGAAGGCATACAAGATATGGACCGCTTCGTATCTCTTCTGCAGGAACTGAACGATTACCACGCCGGCTTGAGGAGGGCCAAACCATGAAAAAGCGAAGTTCCCCTTTTCTGAAAGGTGCAATCGCAGGCCTCCTGGTCGTCATCGGCATCTGGATTGCAAAGCAGGTTCACGAGAAGCAAAAATACAATTACTTATACTCATTCAAGCCGGCTATGAGCATTTCCGAACCGCAGATTCGTAAGGTCTGGGAGGCGATAGGCGGATTCGGCAAGGCATACAATCGCCGGCCCGATACGCTTGAGATGCTGACGGCGGGCGGGTATCTCAAACCGGCTGACTTGTTCGATGCGCGGCGGAAAGACGCCTCGTCCATTGACGCGCAAACGGGCCGGTTTGTAACTAATCCCGACGTTTTGTATTTTCCGGCAGTATTGGCAGAAGACCCCGCCGAGATGGTAGTCCTCTGCACCGTGCTGCTGGCGGAGGATGGCGGAAAATATCACGTAATCTTCAACGACGGCCGATATGCCGCATTGACGCCTCACGAACTTGTCATTACCCTGAACCGGACGTACGAATACATCGGCGGGAAGGTTATAACTGCGCCGGCGGCGTCCCAACCCGAAGGATAAATCACGGCGCCATTTCGAAACCGATAAAAAGACCAGACAAGAATCGCCACAATGAAAGGAAGTTAATATGAAGCCGATAAGGCTAGGCATAATCGGTTGCGGGGTCATCGGGCAAAAGCATCTGAAGGCTGCAACGGAATCGCCCTTGATTGAGGTAGTCGCCGTCGCCGATTTTCGAGAAGACGCCGCCCGGGAAGCGGCTGGAAAGTTTCGTATCAATACCGTCTATGCCGACGGCGGCGCGCTTATCGACGCTCCGGATATCGAAGCCGTCGTGCTGGCGACGCCGACCGCCGGACGGACCAAACTGGCTCTGCAGGCGTTCGCCCGATGCAGGCACGTCCTGATTGAAAAGCCGGTCGCAATGAATGTCGGCGAGGTCAAGCAGATGATTAAGGCCCGCGGTAACCTGACGGCTGCGTGCTGCTCTTCGCGCCAGCGATTTCTGGA
>CAYUYD010000390.1:0-1806 GCA_964449105.1 uncultured Planctomycetaceae bacterium
TTGGAGGCTGCCGGGGCGAGACATACGCCCGCACCGGTCTCTTGAACCGGCCTTCGCCGGACTGTGCCGATTTGAGGCGAGCGGTCATTGAAACGTTCTGGCTGCTGGCCGAGATGCCCGAACTTGCAGGAACAGGCAAACACAACTGCGGATAGATAAGGAGTCTTCAACATGAAGGTGATTGCACAAGGTCAAAACACACACACAATGAGATACGTCCATCTGGCATATGGTTCCGGCTCGCCGGTCCTGCCTTGGCAGGGCAGGGCTGCATTCTGGACGAGCGATTTGACGCTGCTGACACTGGGGCTTGCCCTGGCAGTCCTGGCCTTCCGCCGGAAGGTCTCCAGATGGTCGGTGATTGGCGGGATATTCGCTGTGCTGCTCGGCGTGGTAACGCTGTGCGTCCTTTACTTCTAAAGTTGAACGGGAATTTCCCGGCTGGCTTGTGGGATAACGAAAGGCAAAAGAGATGGCGTGGTTATTTGATGAGAGGTTTTGGATGATCCATGACGAGTATTGGTGGTTTTTTAAGGTTATCTACCCGTTGGTCCCGTCTTTGCTGATTGCACTGGGAGCGGCGGTGATAGTTGCAGCCTGCCGCCGAAAGATTTCCAGACTGTGGCTGGCTGGCGGGGTTTTTGCCGCACTTGTGGCGGTGGCGGTGTTTGCGGCGTATGTGGTTTCCTTCCGTTGAAGGGAAGGTGAACCATTTCAGTTGCCGCTGAGTGAAATAGGACTAATTATGAAAGGGGTACAGAAATGAGTACATTGCGGTTGTTTGCGATTATGGTGATTTTTGGGGCGGTTTCTCTGGCTTGGCTGGCGCTTGGCGGGACGCTGGAGTATCGCACCGCCAAACTTGGCGAGGACCTCAGCAAGCAGGTCGATACCCTCTGGGGTCCGTCGGGGTTGATGCAATTGGCGCCCTGTGTTGTCGGTGGCGACGACTACGCGAAACCCGAACGCTACGACGACCCGCTTGCCGGTGATGTCAAGGTCGATTTCGTCCACCACAACCGTTACAAGGGCCTGCTGTGGTTCAGCACGTACACCGTCCGGTTCACGGGTAGTTACCTCGTAAAAGTTCCCGCCGAAGGTCAGACGGGCGGGTTGTTTATCTTCCGCCTTCCGGTGGAGGTTGAGAAGATTTCCTTTACGCTGGACGATCAGCCGGTCGGCTCGGCTTACTCCCAGAGATTCCACAACACGCTTCTGGTTAAGTTGCCTGACGACGGAAAGGAGCACGCCGTCGGGGTCTCTTACGAGGCCAGAGGAAGGGATTATTGGGGTTACACGCCGAAATGGAATGACAACGACCGTTTGGGCGGGTTGAAGAAGTTCACGTTGACGGCCACGACGAATTTTACGGATATTGACTATCGCGACGGGTCGGTCAGCCCGGTTAAACCCGCCCAGCCGCACAACGGCGGAATGCAGGCCGTCTGGCAGTACGACACCAACCGCACCGAAAAGTGGATAGGAATTGAGATGCCGAGCCGGCCTAACGCCGGACCTATCGCCGCCAGGATGAGTTTCTTCGCGCCGGTGAGTCTTTTGTTTTTCTTTACCGTGCTGTTCACCGTGGTGGTGCTGAAGGAGATACCGCTTCACCCGATGCACTACCTGTTTATCTCGGCGGGTTTTTTCGCCTTTCACATCCTGCTGGCATACCTGGCCGACATCATCAACATCCAAGCGTCCTTCTGGATATGTTCAGCCGTCAGCGTTTTTCTGGTGATCAGTTACATGCGACTTGTGGCGGGAGTAAAGTTTGCGATCATCTATGTCGGACTGGCGCAGTTG
>CAYUYD010000391.1:0-1794 GCA_964449105.1 uncultured Planctomycetaceae bacterium
GCTCTCATGCCGGCCAGTACGTGCTGATCGGCGGCCAGCGTGAAGAACTCATCAAACGGATCGAGGGCCAACTTCATCAGACGCACGCGGTAAAAACCATCTTCCTGTTCCAGTGGAGGCTGGCATGAACACGAATGCCCCGGCCAACTTGCAGCAACTATCGGCTCTTCTGCGTCAGGGCGAGGGCCCGGCACTGGAGTTCAAGCGTTCGACCGGCGAGCTGAAGGAAGGCATGCAGACCCTTTGCGCATTCCTGAACGGCACAGGCGGCATGGCGCTCTTCGGCGTCCGCCCGGACGGCAAAGCCGAAGGGCAGGGTGTTTCCGACCAGACGCTCCGCGATATCGCGCAGGCCGCCGAACGGTTCGAGCCCCCCGCCAACCTTTCGATTGAGCGCGTGAAGGTCAAAACGGGCCGCGAGGTGGTCGCCGTCTCGGTCGAGAGCGTCACCGATGCCGGTCCGTTCACGTATGAAGGCCGCGCCTACGAGCGCGTGGGTAGCACAACGCGAAAAATGCCGCAGGCCAAGTACGAGAGACGGCTGCTGGAGCGCGCTCACAGCAAACGACGCTGGGAGAATGAACCGGCGGAGGGGGTGTCCATCAAGGACATCGACCGCGCCGAGGTCTTTCGCATCGTCGAGGCCGCCCGCGCCAAGGGGCATCTCACGGAGTCGGTGGGAAGTCGCTTGCCCGGTGTTCTCGACCGCCTGGACGTGCGCAAGGACGACCGCATTCTTCAAGCGGCGGTGGTGCTTTTCGGCAAGGAGTTCATGCCCGACTACCCGCAGTGCGAACTGCGCATGGCACGGTTCCGAGGCTTGGACAAGACGGAATTCATAGACCAGAAGAACGTGCGCGGCCCGGCATTCAAACTGCTGGAAGAGGCCGAGGTCTTCTGCCAGCGGCATTTGCCGCTTCCCGGCAAGATTGTTCCCGGTAAGCTTCAGCGCGAGGACCGGCCGCTGATCCCGCCCGACGCCATGCGCGAGATTCTGGTGAACGCGCTCATCCACCGGGACTACTCCAACGCGGGCGGCGCGATTTACCTGGCCATCTTCGACGACCGCGTGGAAGTCTGGAGCACGGGGACGTTCCCGACCGGCATTACGCCGGAGATGCTCTCCCGCGAGCACACGTCCGTCCTGCGCAACCCCATCATCGCGGACGTCTTCCACCGCGCCGGGCTGATTGAAAAGTGGGGCCGTGGAACCAATCGCGTGATCGAGATGTGCCGCAAGGCGGGAATCCGTCCCCCTGAATTCCATGAGATTGCAGGGTCGGCGGTCGTGAAGTTCCATGTGTCCGTGGGGGTGACAGTCCAAGTCACCGACCAAGTCACCGACCAAGTGACCGACCAAGTCGAACGATTGCTGGCGCTCTTGGGAAACCGACCCATGACGGCCACTGAAATCATGAGGGGCCTGGAGATGAACCATCGCCCTACACTGCGCGACAATTATCTCCATCCCGCCCTTCAGGCGGGGCTCATTGAGATGACCGTGCCAGATAAACCTAACAGCAGGTTGCAGAAGTACCGGCTGACCCCGGAAGGTGAAAAGGCGCTGATGGAACGCGGCGGGGAGGATGGGACATGACCCGACAAGTCGCCCGTGTTCCGGAAGCGGCTCGTTCGGATTGTTCCTTCGCGCAACTGCAGGCGGCCGCCGGTTTGAAAGACTGCGTTCACTTCCTGAAGACGCATCCGGAGCCACTTCTGCTTGCAGACTGGAGTGAGCGCACCAACCCCGACAAGCCGCGCAGCAGCAAGCAGAAATACCGGCTAGTCGAGAAG
>CAYUYD010000392.1:0-1760 GCA_964449105.1 uncultured Planctomycetaceae bacterium
CCACATCTTATGGGTTCTCCTCGTATTCGCCGACCACCACCTTCTCCACGGGGGTTCCCTTCCGCAGCTGCGCCAGGATTTCCTGGGAAAGCGGCCAGCCAAGGTGGGTCAGATCCTGTCGATAGATTACTTGTGGCGGGTTTTCTCTCGCATCGACGACGATGCGGCACCGCTTGAACGCCCTGCCGTTGTCGCTCACGCTGACAATGTCGGATGAAAACTGATACGAGCGGGTCGTGATGTAAGACCCAATGGCGACGGCTTTCTCACGGGGGAGGGCCTCGGCGACCCATCCCGGCGCGCCGGGACTGCCCGGTTCTGCGTCTGCGTCGGGCCTGGCCGACATAAGAGCCGACACGTCGCTTTCGTCCAGACCGGGCAGGCACGCCAACACCTCCTTGGGCGCGGTCCTGATATCGATCAGACCTCGAAGGTTCTCCTCCTGGCTGACGGCGATCTTGTCGGCTATTAACTCGAACTCTTCAGCCGTCAGCGCAGTGCGGAAATAGAAGTCCAGCGTATTCTGGAACGGCCTCTCGCGGCGCGCCAGCACCATCACCTCAAGCGCCCTGGACTCGCCGAGTGCGGTCCGGAGCAGGGACGCCAACGACTGCATCCCGGAGGCGTTGATGTTAACTCGTTTCTCGCCGTCGGCGGTCTGGTTCGCCTCGACGCTGTACACCGTGGCGAAGCCGTAAATGCCGCGGTCAAGTTGTCCGTCGCGGTCATCCGGCGGATCGCTCCGGTCGGCGTCGTTCTCGTTGTCGTCCAGCACGCCGTTGCGATTGGCGTCCTCCCCGAAGAGGATCTGCCCGGTTGCTCCGGCCACGAGCATCACTTCCTCTACGGTCTCCAGGAGATCGTTCTTGCATTCGTACGGTTCCGGCAGGAGGAGGTAGTACTCGCTTTCGGCTCCTCCGGGGGTCAAATTACCGTCGCTGTCGCGCCAGTCGATAATGGCAGCGGCCAATTCCGCCGTCATTTCAGGCAGTTTGGCCATAATCTCTACCGGGGCGGTATTCAGATTTACTTTTCCGGCTTCGCTTACAACACCGTAGCCCTGCTGCCGGTCGTCTTCTCCTGCCCGGATAATCCAGAAAGCCCCGTCGCCGACGAGCACGCCTTCACACGGCATATCCTGCTCGGACGGCATCTGTCCCGTCGATAAACCGTCCAGATTGGCCAGGACGTACTGTATGGCTCCGAACTGAACGGCAGATGCCTGAAGGGCGGATACCTGGTTGGCCGAGCCGCCGCCTTCCACGCGCATCGCGCGGGCCATAACCAGAACCGTCCCGACCAGCACGAGCATGATCCAAATGGAGACTATCAGGACAGTCCCTTTGGCTGGAGGAAAAGACCGTGGGACCGGAATACCGTGAGACCGGAATACCGAAAACAGATTTGCGGTTTCACGGTATTCCGGTAATCCGGTATTCCGATAATCCGGTTGTCTGAAATCGGGCCTCATCTGGCGCCCTCCACAGAGGCCCGGCTTGCGGGAGAAACGCCGGGCTGAAGGGAACTGCAGGAAATCAGGAACACTCGCATCATCGTGTATCCGCCCTGGCTGTCAGAATCGGACCCGTCCCCGGCGCGCCGGGACAGTTGGATTGTTACCTCTGCCGCCAGGGGAATCCCGGCGCGCCGGGACTGGCCGGTGGAATCCCAACTGTCCTGCCAGTCGCTTCCGTCGAAGTATCGAACGTTGAACGCATAGACCCCGCGGCAGATCACTTCGCGCGTGGGTTCTTCTGCCT
>CAYUYD010000393.1:0-1728 GCA_964449105.1 uncultured Planctomycetaceae bacterium
AGCGTTTCTGCCATTTGCTCAGGACGGGTTTCTTGCCCGCCAAGGGCGTAAATGACCAGCCAAGGTCATACCCACAGCGAATATTGACCACGAGCGGACTGTCAGCACTGGATTCCGATGGCGGTGAGCCGTTGTCGAACGTCATTGGTGGACCTCGCGAGGATATATATGCCGTGAAATTTCTCGATCATGTTCTGGAAGGCCCGCTGCTCGGGCGTCTGGCGCCCGGTGGGCGACTTGACCTCAATCTCCAGCCGCCGGCCGTCGGGCAGGATGCCGGTCAGGTCGGCCTGGCCGGGGATGCCGAACCGGATGACACGCGCGCCAATGCGCGCCACGCCCGCGTTGGCCCTCCACAGCCGAATCTGCGGGAGCGTCCCGAAGGCGCGGAGGATAGCGTTTTGAAGGGTCTTCTCCTTGAGAGCTGGGTGAATGGAATTTTTCGACGCCATCAATCGCCCTCCAAGGCGCGGATGGCGTTGGCTTGGTAGCCGGAAACATCATCCAGCGGGCCGGAGGCGGGGGCGGCGACGTGGCCGTGCCGCCCGGCGCATCGTTCACAGTCACGAATCGCTGGGGGCCAGGGCTTGCCGCTGACACGCATCGGTTCACCGCATAAGACGCAGTACCACCGGACGTATTGGGAGCCCGTAATCCGGCTGCCGGGCTGCCCGAAACTGGGCGTCAGCAGCTTGATCTGCTCGGCGACATGTGGTTTGACCTTTGACATCGCGAAGACCTTCCCCAATTACCTACCGGCGGAGGGGGTAAAGTGTCGGGTGGGCGGCATCGCAGATTCGACCTGGTCAGCAATTTCCTGCACTATCTGCTGGGCGGTCGCGCTCTCCCGGGCCACCTCGTCGCGCACTGCCGGCACAAACCCCGCCGGCCAGTGCCCGAACACATCGCGGAAGCGGTAGGACGCCCAGCCGGGCTTGAAGCCCTTGGCGGCGGCGATGCCCGCCAGATGCTTAAAGTAGGCGCGTTTCTGTGAGTACGTGGCGGCATCCTGGTCGATCAGGTCGCCGTCGGCAACGACGGGCTCGACGCCGAAGCGGTCCTTGAAACGGTAGAAACTCCATCCCTGCCTGTACCCGCCGGCCATCCGTTGGGCTTCGATCTGGACCCACATCTGACGGCGGTACTCGAAGGACGTGTCGTCAAACTCGGTCAGTTCGCCCGGGCCGTGGATTGACGGGCGATGCCGCTCGCCAGTGCCGCTGGACTCGGACACCGGCGACCACCCACATTCGGGACAGCACTCCTCGTCCAGGTCATACAGCAGTCCGCAGTTGCCGCAGCGCCGCAGCCCCAGCGGTTCCGTAAATCCGACTTTCTCGTCCGACAGCGTATAGTTCAACCGCCGGGTGACTAGGCCGTGGACGTGATGGTTCCCGGCATGGTCTAAAACGATCGCGCCGTCCTTGCCCTCGCAGGCACGCATGACCCGTCCGATCATCTGAAGATGCAGATTCAAGCTAGCCGTCGGCCGGGCGATGACGGCGCATTCCAGTGCTGGCAGGTCCCAGCCCTCCGTCAGCACCATGCAGTTGGAGACGACCTGCGTTCGACCGGTTCTCAGGCGGTGTAGAATCTCCCCACGCTCAGTCCGTGAGGTGTTACCATCCAGATGCTCAGCGGCGACACCCACCTCGCAGAACGCGTCCGTAATCGCCCGCGAATGGGCGATATCGACGGCGAATGCGACTGTACGCCTACCGGCGGCGT
>CAYUYD010000394.1:0-1714 GCA_964449105.1 uncultured Planctomycetaceae bacterium
TACGGAGGGCGGAATCGCCCTGCAGCTGCCACCCGGCGCGACGGTTACGATTTCAATACCCGCCAGTGCTGTTTCCAGGGTCGGATGGTTGAAGATCGACACGTTCGAGGTCCAGCCGGTGATGGCGTCGCTTCAAGTATCGTTCAAGGGCGTTCTTTCCTGTCGTGGATATGTCTCGCCGGGCAGGGACACGCTGGCTGTTCCGCTTGGGCTGGTGGCCCGGACGTACCGCGGACCTTGGCCTCAAAAACCCGTTACAATCGAGTTGCACAATTCCGGCAGCCATCCGGTTGTTATTGATAACGTCCGGCTGGCTGCTCCTGCCGACCCTCCGGACGGTGCGATACTGCTTGATTTCGGTCCGCCTGACCAGGCGCTCTGGCCTGGTTTCGAACCGGCCGGCACTGAAGGCAAAGCCGTCGCATGGAGCGGGAACAATGAAATCTTATCCTATGCGAACCGCTATCCTGACCCCCTGCTGGGCGATTTTACCGGTCGCAGGATGGATTATAAGCAAGTGGAGACAATCATTTTGCGGAGCGAAGGGCAGGGCGTGGCGTGGGCGTGGCTGACTCACTTCGGTTATACTTTTTCAACCCCGGTGGAGTACACCGCCGGTATTAACCGCAAGAGCGTCCTTCGCCGCCGGTTCTCGCCCTCGCAGATGCTCTCGACCGAAGGACTTCTTCGGGGGAAAAACGAGCCATGGACGACCGAGTGGTTCCAGAATTCCTTCGTCCCCTCGGTCATATCCGCCGTCGAGTTCCCTCTGAAGGCCGACAAGAACCGCCTCGAACTGACTGATTGCCAGTTGGCGGCGCTTATCATAGCGCCCCAAAAATCGCAAAATGCGGCCCGCGCCTATGTCAGGCAGCTGGAGCAGGACCTTCAGCGTTACCGTCGGCAATTCGTCCTGGCCACACAGCATCATCTCCGCTGCGACGCAGCGCCGACGGAAGATGAGACAAAGGCCGGTTCCATCGTCTTCGACCCGCCCCGCGACGAGTGGTTCAGCCGGGAATACGCGCCAGTGGCTGAACATCGCGCCGGTATTCTCAAACTGACGGTTGCCTCCGGTTCCGCGACGACGACGGCGCTGGCTGTGGTTCCATGCAGGGACGGCAAGGTACTGCGCGCCGATATCGACGCCCTGCGAGACCTCGGAAAAAGCCCGATCTCCAAGGCGGGCATGGAACTCTACGCCCTTGATACGATGCCCGTAGTCGAAGACGCCTGCGTGCGTTATCAACCGTTCCTGCCGGTACGGAACTTTCGCAACGTTCGCGCCGGCGGCGTGTATTGGTTTGTCCTGCGGGTAAAAGTGCCTGATCGGACAAGCACCGGTAATTATAAGGGAACTATCCGCGTTACTCTCGACCAGACGGATGTGCAAATTCCGCTGGAACTGGAGGTCGTCAATATCGGCTTGGGCAGGGGAGAGCGGAAGCGGACCTTCGCCGTTATGAGCACCGGGGACTGCTTCGAGGCGTATCGTTCGCTGAAACACATCCTGCCGGTCCAGTATCAGAACGGGGTGGCCAAGGAAATACTCACCCGGCTTTATGACGCCGAATTTAATTCCGTAATGATAAGCGGTCCGTCGATGTCGCGTAATATGGAACTGATTCCGGAGCCGATGGCGGATAATTTGCAGAACTATCCGCGTCCGGATCGGCCCGGTAAAATGCTGGTCAATCTGGGCACCGTGTACTGG
>CAYUYD010000395.1:0-1607 GCA_964449105.1 uncultured Planctomycetaceae bacterium
CACCCATCATTCGTCCTGCCGCCGCGGTAATCGCGCCGATAGCACCGATGGTGATCAGAATCCCGATGGCGAACAGTAAAGAGATGATAAAGGCACGCTTCGTCGAGATTCGCCCCTGCTCGTCGATGAACCCAACAATCAGCGGTATACTCGCCAGGTGGCAGCAACTCAGGATGATGCTTAACACGCCCCAAACGAAGGCCGCTGCCAATGCTATGATTGGGGTGCCCTCTACGGCACGAGTTAATCCGTAGTAAACAGATGTTACGTAGTACACAATTGCCCCTCATCTATTCTGGTCTCTGCTTGACTTCGGCCGCCACGTTGATGCCCAACTCTTTCCATTTGGCAAGGATATCCGCCCTGGACATGAAGCCCTCGTGCCTGTAAAGTTCCCTGCCGGAAGCGTCGTAGAATATCTGCGTAGGAATTATCCGAATGCCGAATTTCTCGCCGATGCCGGGGTTCTTGCAGACGTCATAGAACTCAACCTGCAGTCGGCCGGCGTACTCCGCCTTCAACTCTTCCAGGATCGGCGCCATCATCTTGCAGGGGATGCACGTATCGGCCCCCAGGTCCACCAGTCGCGGCAGGGCGGCAGCGGGGCGAGACGTTCCCGCCTCGGGTGCGCCGGCTTTGTCCGTTTGGCCTGCCGGTGTGGAACCATCCCGTTTCAGTGCAATCACAACGCCCACCGCAGCCAGAAGTACGACAACGATGCTGATCTTTCCAATCTTGTTCATGGTTGAAATACCTTTCTTTTTCCATATTTGGCCCGCCCACCGGAGAGCCAACCACAGGCCTACGAGGAAGGCCAGGACAATCAGTGGATGGATGCCGCTGCCGCCATCGTCGCCACTGCATGGACACTGAGCGAATATCGCCGTCGGCAAAGGTCAGCCTCCCATAGCCACTTTTAATTTAAGCCAACATCGCCTTGATAGCCTCGGCTTCGGGCGCCTTTCCGACGACCTTGACGATACCGTCCACGACAAGCGCCGGCGTCAGCATCACGCCGAATTTCATAATCTCATTGATGTCCGTAACCTTCTCAAGTTCGTACTCGATGCCCAGCGCCTTGGCGGCGGATTCGGCGTTCTCCGCCAGTTTTTTGCACTTCGGGCATCCGGTTCCGAGAATCTGTAGTTTTTTCATGCCAGCGCCTCTTTGACCTTTGCGATAACCCTGGCGACCTGTTCGTCCGTTGCGCGGACGCCCTTGACCTTTTCGATTCCCAGGTCGGTTACTTTGATTTGTACGTAGTTGGTCAGGCCGGCGTTGTCGAAGATTTTTTTGGCGCAGTCCATCGGGCAGCCGTCGATTACGACGTTCAGGTCGGCGTCGCGGGCGGTCTGCACCATGCCCTCGATGCCCGCGCCAAGCCCGGCAAGGCAGAACATCGCGCCTTCGCCGGCGAACATCATCTCGCGGGCAGCCCGGTCGGCTACCTCCGCGACATTCGACCCGCTCGAGCAGGAGTAAAACAAAACCGTTCGTTTTGAATCACAGCAGCAATCAGTCATGTCTTTTTCCTTTCCTGTAAGAGACCCTCAAATCAGTTTGGAAACAGTGTCCCGAATATTATGCCCGAAATGGTGGCCATTACG
>CAYUYD010000396.1:0-1603 GCA_964449105.1 uncultured Planctomycetaceae bacterium
GTGGTATCCTTTCCACCTTATCGGCTGAAAAGCGACTTTTCAGACAGAGCCTAATATAGGACGTATCATCCATGTCCGTCAATAGAAAAATAACTACTATTAACCCAGATAGTATGCAATAAAATTATTAGCTACAACGAGTTGGAAATCTCGATGAGTTTTTCCAGCGCCCGTGCTGCGCTGCCGGAGTCGATTGACTCGGCTGCCGGGATTATGCCTTCGGCGATGGTCCGTGCCAGGCCTGCTACCGCCAGGGCAGCGGCAGCGTTGAGAATAACGATGTCGCGGTCGGGTCCGGCCTTTCCGGAAAGGACGGCGCGTATCCGCTCGGCAGATTCGGCGGCGGTTTTGACTGATAAGTCCGAAAGGCTCGCCCTGGTCAGGTCGAAATCCTCAGGCCTGACGGTGTAGCGGGTGATTTTACCGTCCTTCAGTTCGGCGATGCGCGTCGCGGCGGTGGTTGAGATTTCATCCAGCCCGTCGTCGGCGTGGACGACCATCGCCCGCTGCGACCCCAGCGCCTTTAGCACCTCGGCTATGGTCTCGACGAGGTCACCGTCGAATACGCCCATTACTTGCCTTTTGGCCCCGGCGGGGTTGGTCAGCGGGCCGAGAACGTTGAAGATCGTCCGCACGCCCAGCGCCTTGCGGACAGGAACGGCGTATTTCATAGCAGGGTGATGCCGCACGGCGAAGCAGAAGCACACGCCGGCTTCGGCGAGGCAGCGTGTAACAGTTTCGGCGTCGGCGTCGATGTTGACGCCCAGCGCCGCCAGCACGTCTGCCGATCCGCTGGCGCGGGTGTGCGTGCGGTTTCCGTGCTTGGCTACGCACGCTCCTGCACCGGCCGCTACAATCGCCGCCGCCGTAGAGACGTTCAGCGTGCTCAACCCAGTCCCGCCGGTCCCGCAGGTGTCGATAACGTCGCGCCCGCCGGCGTCGATCTTCACCGAATGCGCCCGCATGGCAGTGGCAGCCCCGGTAATCTCTTCGACGCTTTCGCCGCGAGTCGCCATCGCCACCAGAAGACCCGCTATCTGCGCCTCGGACCAGGTGCCGCTCATTATCTGTCCAAAGGCCGCCTCTGCCTGGGCCCGCGCCAGACCACCACCCATCGCCGCACGAAGAACATCTCTGTATTCCATCTCTGACATGATGTGTTCCTTTTTGTCGCAGAATCAACGTTGCCACCGTGTATGCTCCGAATTATAGTCTCGTCCTTCTTTGGAGCAACTGTAACGATGTCTGAGTTTCGACTTCTTGTCATTGCGGATTCGCATTACGCCTCGTGCGGCGATGACGTTGTATCGTCGTCGAAGCGATGTTGCAACCTCGGCTGCGAACTCGTCCGTCGGGCCATTGTCGATGCCGCCCGCCGAGGCCCGTTCGACGCGATCGCGCTGATGGGCGATATGATTGACAACGGCGACAGCCCCCGCGCCGCAGCCGACCTGCGGGCGGTGCGGGACCAGGTCCTGGCAGCCGCGACCGATACCCCGCTTCTGGTCGTCCCCGGCAACCACGACGGCGACGCCGAACGGATGCTGGCGATATTCGAGCAGAAACCGGGACTGCACAAAATCGGGCCTTACCGCTTCGTCAC
>CAYUYD010000397.1:0-1537 GCA_964449105.1 uncultured Planctomycetaceae bacterium
CGGAGTTCGACGGCTGCGAGTTCGGGGGCCCCAACCGCATTTTTCGCGGTTGGGGTTCCCTCGGCTACGTCGGCGACTTCATTGGCTGGGGCGAACAGTTCGGCTGACCGGCGGGCGGCATCGGCGGCGGAGGCGATGGCGCGACGCTGACGGCTGTGAAGCATCAGCCCGCCCGCCTGCGGTGAGGCAGAGAGGCCCAATCGCTCCGCGAGAACCTTGCGAAGGTCGTCCAGCCCCGCGCCCGTCAGTGCGCTGACGGGGAAAATATCTTTATGGGTGGCACGGTCAAGCGCAGCGAAGCGGAGCTTGGCCGTGGAATGCCCCAGGTCGATTTTGTTGGCCAGTATCATCAGCGGCGCTCTGCGGTTCAGTTCGATTATCTCGGCGAGAAGACGTTCATCGGCGTCGTGGTTGTCGGCTGATGCGTCGATGACGAACAGGACGGCTTCGGCTGATGCGACTGCCTGGCGTGCGGCTGAATGTGTCGCACGGGTCAGGGGGTCGGGGTCTTCGGCGATGGCCTCCAGACCTGCGGCGTCCATCAGCATCACGCGGAGGTTTTCCGTCAGCGACGCCGGCGCGGTCAGCACGTCGCGCGTCGTTCCTGCCAGTGCGGAAATAATCGCCCGGTCGATTCCGCTTATGGCGTTCAGGAGCGAACTTTTCCCCGCATTGGGCCGGCCTGCAATGGCTACGCGGGCTTCGCTGCCGGCGGCTGACCATTGCCCCGATGTCGCCAGGACGCCGTCCAGGTCGTTTGCGACCTTGCGCACCGTGGCAGCCAGTTCACCCGCCGATGCCGGCGCGAGGTCCTCATCGGCAAAGTCAATGGAGGCCTCGGTTAACGCCAGCGCCTCGGTGAGTGTATCGGCTGCGGGTCGGCACAAACGCGCCAGCGCGCCGTCCAGCACGCCGACGGCGGAACGCAGCTGAGCATCGGCGGCAGAATCTATAACGTCGGCGACGGCCTCGGCCGAGGCGAGGTCGAGCCTGCCGGAGAAAAACGCCCGTGCGGTGAACTCGCCCGCCTCTGCCTGGCGAGCGCCGGCGTCGATCAACGCCGAACATATCATCGCAGCGACCACTTCGCCCGGAACGTGCAGTTCCACCACGTCCTGTCGTGTGTAACTTCGCGGCCTGCGAAAAAGATACGCCATCGCCGGAACGGAGACCGGATAAGGGGCGTTCACCGCGACGGTTCCGCCGATGCTGCTGAAGCCGGCCAGTTCACCCCCGCAGGGTCCTTCGGACAGCGGTTCGGAAAAGACGCTACCGGCCAGACTGATCGCATCCGGTCCTGAAAGGCGGACAATCGACCGGCCCGCCGCACCGGCGGCGCTGCTGACGGCTGCGATTGTGTCGTCTGTGTAAAACATTGAAAAAACATTAGCAGGGATGCAGGGGATAAAAATATTAATTAACAACAGAAGAGAACAGTTAATGTGTTGAGCAAAATTGTTTGTTTTTCATCCCGTGCATCCCCTGTATCCCTGCGAAATTTTAATCCAGCCCGCCACGACGGGGTTTTTTGCGTTTC
>CAYUYD010000398.1:0-1523 GCA_964449105.1 uncultured Planctomycetaceae bacterium
TCCAAAGTGCTGATTTCTTGAGAGATTATTCACCGTTTATCCGGGAAGGAAGGATGCCCAGACGACGGCTTAGAAGAGGGTGGGGAAAAAATTGCCGATGCGGATGCGGGCCATCTCCACAAGGTCGATCCCGGTCCCCAGCTAATTCGCTTCCGTAACCCTTATTCGGATAGAATCGATCGCATCCTATTTGCAAACCGTTCGTGCCGAAGCTACCCGGCGGGGTTACAGTTTCGACGGAACGAAAATAGCCTCTGTTTGGCTGTGCCGAACCTATTTTTGTCACTAGCGGACAACTCAATTACGAGTGGGCGCACCTCGTAGCGAAACTGAAGTCCGTGCTTCGTCGTGGCTCGCCAGACTGGAACCCTTTTCTCGTCCCGAAACGCACCCCCTGTTTCACGTTGTTCCCGGCCCGGTGGCGGAGTGGGAGGTCACGCAGCCCAACTAGATACCATCGGTCACCCCAAAAGCTGCTCACCTCTGAGCGCTGACGTAATGCTTTACTGCAAATACAAGTCTACAGGGCGGCTAATCGGGCCAGATCATTGAATGCGGTTCGTAATGTGCGCTGTCTTTTTGAATGCCTTAATTGACCGATCTTGAAAAGTGTGCAATATTGCTTCCGCTAATAGCCGAAATACTATTGTTACAGTCGGATCGAATTGCCGCCGTTATAAAGTGGAAAGGAGAAAGATTATGTTGAGAAGCGATGAGATTCTCGATTTCCTCAAACAACACAAGCAAGACCTTGAAGCACGGTTTTCCGTGAGACGCATCGGCTTGTTCGGGTCTGTCCTTCGCGGTTCCGCCAGTGATGGGAGCGACGTGGACATTCTGGTCGAACTGGCTCATCCCACCTTCGATCATTATATGGATCTGAAGTTCTTCCTTGAGGATAAACTGGGAAGGCCCGTAGACCTAGTGTTGGCCGATTCCTTGAAGCCGCGCCTCAAGCCGATCATCACCCGCGAGGCGGCCTATGCGTAGGGATTTCCGGCTCTATCTCGATGACATTTTAGAAGCCATCCATCAAATCCGAACATACTTGGCGGACCAGAACGAAGAGGCTTTCACAAAGGACCGAAAAACCCAGGACGCCGTCATCCGAAATCTTGAGATCATCGGTGAGGCCGCAGGAAATCTATCCGAGCAAATACAAAAGGGTGAGCCGGAGATCGATTGGCGTAAGATTACAGGGTTACGCAACATTCTCATTCATGAGTATTTCGGTATCAATTTGCCAATTGTATGGGATGTGGTTCAAAACAAACTGGGTCCGCTGGAAACAGTCTGTCGAAGACTTCTGGAGAGAGCCACCGAACTGCCTGACCAGGAGACTCAATAGCATGGCCGATTCCAAGATTTCTCGACAGCTGACCATGTTCGATAACACGTATAAAAATTCCAAATACAAGTCCTCAGGGTGACTGATCGGACCATCTCATTGAATACGGAGTGAAAAATTCAATTTTCGGAGGGTGATTTTTCTGATGATCGGGGGTGTTTGTAACTTCCTGAAG
>CAYUYD010000399.1:0-1507 GCA_964449105.1 uncultured Planctomycetaceae bacterium
TGCTCCAGAACGTGGATCAATAGATAATTGTGAGGCCGGGAATACATACTGCCATCCCCACTCACGGTTAACATTGGGATATTTTCTCTCCAACGCGTAGGGCAAATAGACGGTTCCATATCCATTTTTTAGATCTGCTTCATGAACCTCTTTTACTTTTTTCAAATGTTCCCTCAATGGTCTTTTCACGTTTTGGGGCAACATCGTCCCCCGATCCCTTTCGCCTTTCGCATCTCTCACCACAATCTGATTATAATTGAAGTCAACGTCCTTTACCCGCAACCGAAGACATTCCATCAGTCGCAAGCCAGAACCATAAAGCAGCATAGCCATAATCCAATTGGTCCCAGAAAGCTGATTTAATACGGCCTTGACCTCTTCCCCAGTAAACACAACGGGCAATCGCTTCGGTTTCTTCGCCCAAACCACCTCCCCCAAGTCGCCGAGTTCCTGCTTGAGGACATGCTTGTACAAAAATACAATCGCACATAAAGCCTGGTTCTGTGTGGAAGCGCTCACCTTGCCAGCCACAGCCAGGTGCGATAGGAACGCGTTGATCTCCGGCTCACCCATTTCAGAGGGATGGCGCTTGTGGTGAAAGAGGATGAATCGCTTGATCCATCCTACGTACGCTTCCTCGGTCCGGAGGGTATAGTGGCGCGTGCGGATCGCCTCACGGACCCGATCGAGAAGTTTGGGCTTCCGCTCGTTCAAAGGACGGGTCATCGAATCGTTTTGGCTGGCAACTAAGAGGAAAGATAGAGATCCGAAATACAAAAGGCTATCTAAGATACACACGTCAGAGCGAGAATGCAAATCCTTTATGGGGACTATCAGTCGAATTTCCTCTGAAAAACTTCTATTCTCTCAATTTTTCGGTGATTTTCGAGAAATTATGCAATGCCCTTGTTTGCCTCTCTCGATGCGCACTTTTCGCTTGACCGAAAACCCGTTCGGAGTTATATTCGATGGTCTTTCACAGCGCCGGGTTCACTCCGGTTTTTTGGCAGCAGGAAACACTGTTTCCCCGCCACGCACAGATTGTCAATCTTCGGGAGGTCGTTCAATAGGAGACCAACGTGCGCCTAACCAAACATCGAAACCTGTACAACGGCGATTTCGGCGTGTTCTTCTGGAACTTGGAAATGTGGCAGCCCGAAGGCGGTCCTTACTCGGCAAAGGCCATCCATCGCTTCGTGGATCTTTTGGCCGACAGCGGCGTGGACACCTTTTCCCAGGTGGCCTGGTATCCGAGCAAAGCCATTCCCACCGTGCTGGACCGCTACGTCAGGGACGATCCCAGTATTGACGGTGGGGACGTTTGGTGGAGTGCGGACTTGCTGAATCCGGCGCTCGATTTGAAGGAGGCCGATGTAAACTGGCTTGCCGAAGCCATCGGGCGCTGCCGCGAACGCGGAATCAGTCCGTGGATCTCAGTCCGTATGAACGATGCGCACCTGGATCACCCCTTCCTGCGAAGTCCTCTGTATCAGGACGGACTTTTGAA